>NZ_KV818349.1:51712-56585 GCF_001814885.1 Corynebacterium sp. HMSC068G04
AGGGCATCGTAGCCATGCTCAGTCATCCCACGAGCGATTTCTCTACTAATCGTCGACTGATTCCGGCCAAGCTGGGCTGCAATCTCACGATGAGAATGGCCCTGCTTCAGCAGATAGGCTATCGCTATCCGGTCATGGCGAATAAGACGCTTTCCGCGTCCTACCTTCGATTCGGATTCAGTGGGATGATCATTGAGTACCAAACGCCCAGACATGCGATTATGGTGCCACGCTTTTACTGTTTCAGCGCAGCGATCAACTACCTGGCCGACTTCCTTATAGCTTTTGCCAGCATCAACAAGTTTCAAAGCTTTAGCAATGCGATCCCGCTCAATTTGTATGGCTCCACCGCGACTGTTGTTGGCGAGTTCAATACCGTCTTGCGCAAGGTATCGGTAAGCCGTCTGTGGGAAACCTGTCTCTTTCAGTGCGCTATACGCAGACTGGCCGCTTTCTACAAGAGCAATGATCTTTTGGTATTGATCTTTGTACTTATCCTCATTCAGGCTCCGATGGCGCTTGCCGCGGCTAAGTCCCTCAGCCTGACGCCACACCCTCGCCTGAGCCTTCGAGACCCCCAACTCCTTGAGGATCACCGCCATCGGACGCGCATCATGCAGATACGCCTGCACATACCGCTCACGTAGCTTCTCATCACCGGACATCTACACAACCTCCCAGCTGTATAGATGCATTCACCACCTGAACTCGCCCGAATGGTCGGTCATACTTTCGTCACTTAGGGCACCTCACCCCAAGCAGCTCGCCCAGCTCCTCGCTCATGCCGGCCACAATCACTTCCGGCCCCGGCTGGTAGTCCTCTTTGCGCAGCACGGCCTTGTTGCCTTCGATGATGTAGCCCAGCTTGCGTGATACAGCCTGGGAAGCTTCATTGCCGGGGTCCCACTCGGAGCGCAACTGGCACGCGCCCAAGTAATCAAAACAGAAGACCGCAGCGGCATGGCGGACCTGCGTCCCTATCCCGCGGCCCTGAAGGCGGTGGTAGATCCACGATCCGGTTACGACCTCATGGTTATCGGGAAAACTCTTCGCCCGCAGATCCACCGAGCCGATGATCTCACCATCAAGATGTACTCCGAAGTCGAGCGACCATTCTTCCGGGGACATCTGCGCGCGGTGCGCCCACCGGAAGCTCGGGTCCGGCTTCTCTTTCAGCCAGGGGAACGTGTACTCCGGAAGCGGCTCACCGAAAATCTCAGCCGCACTAACACCGTGGATGGCAGCAATGTCGCTATCGCGCAGCACCCGCAGGGTCAGGTCACCCACCTGGATGGAAATCCGAAAAGGAGCCCACATCTCTTCAATACCTTTTACAGCCATGGCTAGCATCGTATAACTCATCACGGGTGGCACAATGGAACGCATGACTGCCACCCTGTCCCAGGCCGGTACGACGGCCGCTGTGATCGTCACCCACCAGCGCGTGGAACTGCTGCGCGCCTCCCTTGAGCAGGTGGTGAACCAGACGCACCCAGTGCAGTGGGTCATCGTGGTCGATAACGGCACAGAACAAGCTGTAGAGGAACTCCTCCACGAACTGGCCGGTGAGCGCGCCGTCTACGTGCCTTCCGAAACCAACCTCGGCGGCGCCGGCGGCTTCGCGCTGGGCTTCCTCACCGCACTCGCCCTCGGCGCGGACGCGGTGTGGTGCGCCGATGATGATGGCCGCCCCGCCGACCACCACGTGCTCGAGGAGCTCTACCGGGTTGCGGAAAACAACAGCCTTCACGAAGTTTCCCCCGCCGTGTGCAACATCAACGAGCCCGCCAAGCTGGCCTTCCCGCTGCGCCAGGGCTTGGTGTGGCGGCGCTACATGAGCGAATTAGAGGGCGACTTCCTCCCTGGTATCGCCTCGCTTTTTAACGGCGCGCTCATCTCCGCCGAGGCCATGGAGATCATCGGCGTGCCAGATTACCGCCTGTTCATCCGTGGCGATGAGGTGGAATACCACCGCCGCCTGGTCAACTCGGGCTTAAACTTCGGCACTGCGCTGACCACCAGCTACCTGCACCCGGATGGCTCCGACGAGTTCAAGCCTATCCTCGGCGGCAAAATGCATACTCAGTATCCGGAGGGCGAGTTCAAGCGCTTCTTTACCTACCGCAACCGCGGCTACCTTCTATGGCAGCGCGGCATGCGCAAGCTGCTGCCGCAGGAATTCGCACGTTTCGGCTGGTTCTTCATCGTGCAGCAGCATGACGTGAAGGGATTCATGGAATGGCTGCGCCTGCACAACCGTGGCCGCAAGGAAGACTTCCGCAGGCCCTAAACCTCAAAGGACTTGCGCGTGCTGCGGAAAATGACCCACCGCTGCACGAAGAAGTTGATGAGTGTTGCCGTGCCTTGCGCAATCACAAACGCCACCGCCAGTGCCCAGGACGAGGGCCACTCCAGGTTGTGGTCGAAAAAGGGGAAGGCCCAGCGGTATAACAAAATATTGATCGCATAGGTCATGGCATAGGTGGCAAACACCGCGGCAAAGCGGCGCTTCGATGCCCGAGCGTTGAAGGTCCACCGCCGATTCAATAAATAAGCCACGAAGGTGCCCACAGCAAAGCCGCCAGTTCGGGAGCCCACGTCCCCGAACACCCCTAAACCAATTTGAAAAAGCCAGGTCAGGGAGACGTCGATAAGCGCGGCAATGGCTCCCGTAATGGCGAACTTCGCGCCCTGGGCGTGCAGGGAATTCGATCGTGAGAGGCGTTCGGCGCGACCAACCATAGTTACTTGCCTTTAAAAATGAATACGCGCTGAATGGCGAAGTTAGTCACCGTGGCCACGCCCTGCGCGATGACGAAAGCGATAGTGTCCTTCAGCGCGCCCTCGAAGCCCAGACTGATCAGCGGAGCGTTGAGCACCCAATACAGGAAGTTCTGCACGGCGAAGGTAGACAGGTACAGCATGCCCACGGCACCGGCGGTACGACCAGATACTTGTGCACCGAAAGTCCAGCGAGCATTGGCCACATACGCGGCGATGGTACCGAAAACCCAGCCTATCGCCTTGGCCAGGGAGCGGTGCAGGCCTAGGTAGGTCAGGAAGAGAGTGAGGCCATAGTCGATGGCCGCGGTGAAAACACCGACGGAGACAAAGCGCACGAGCTGTGTCTTCAGGGTGGAAGTAGGTTCAGTCACGGCGGAATACTCTACCCGCGGATGAGGGCGCGGTAAATGTCCAGGCGGTCCACGGGTGCGACGGCGTCTTCACCATAGGCGCCGAGGGAGGAAAGAACCTTGAGGGAGGCCGTGCACAGCTCCCGAATCTCAGCACCGCGAAGCTCCTCGCCGTCATCGTCGACCCAGCCTAACGCCGCCATGGCGGTCTCCACCACGGAATCCGTCAGCTCGCGCCCGCCCATACAGGACAGCGCTAGCGCCATCGACCAAAAGGCGTCCTTGCCTTCGTTTGTTACTTCTCGCGGCAGAGTACGCAGCTGGCGGTACGCCCGAGCATCAATGCTGACTTCGCGATGCAAGTCCAAAGCTTGGAGGAGCGGAACGAAGTCATAGAGCCGGGTTCTTTCAATGAGCGCGCGGACGGGACTAACCACAAGATCCAGAACTTCATCAATGGTTTCCTGGCCTGTGAGCTCAGCATTCACGGCGGTGAGATCAAACGGTGTCTGAAAAGATCCGGAGCCGCCCACGCACAGAGCCTCCGGCGTGCCGTTATCGCGCGGATAGGTCTCCACCACGACTATCTCGAAATCCCACAGCCCCCAGGCATAATCAATCTGCTCGCCTTCGCGGCTTAAGAATTCGCGCACGGTATGGCTCGGATCGATTCGTTGGCCGCGGGCATCGGTATGTTCAAAAAAGTGCCACGGCGAATTCTCTTGAGGCAGGCCGAAGCAGACCTCGAGAATATGATGAAGCTCTTCCAGCGTGAGTGCATCCGAGAAACCAATCTGGCGGTGCACCTCAGCTTCCGCGCGGACGTTGGACACCTGACACAGCAGGGTTCGAGCAGAATCACCACGTTTGGCGCGGACCTGCGCCAAATCTGTGACCTGTGAGCTCATGTGCCCCACCATACGCACTTTTAGTTTCGAGCGGCGTTCTCGCGTGCTTCGAGCTCGCTGAGGATGAACACGATGGCGGCCCCGATTCCACCCCACACCGTCCACGGTTTTGCCACGCCGCGGCGGCGGATAAAGCCAACGATTCCCCGCTGTGCCTTAATCCCCAACCAGCCGCCAACCACGAGCGCACCAAGGCCAACCGGAAGCGCCCACAGCGGCACCTCCGGCTTCTCCGGCTCCGGTTGCCCCTCGTGGCTCTCGGCATTAGTAATTGCCACGAGTGCACCAAAGCCTAAGAAAGACAGGACATAGGCGGACACGAGCGCAGTCTTGTTCTTGATCCAATCCGGATAAGAGGTCATGATCGCCACGGCCGTGGCTTGGGTGATACGTCCGGCGAGGGTGTCATCCAGGGCATAATTGTCTTGCTTGGGAGAAGTCATACCGCACCACTTTAGGCGGGCGGTAGGCTACCGTGCATGTACTCCTCCAAAAAAGAGCACCTCACTCCGGCACAGCGCGCGGCGCAAGATGAGCGCGCCGAGGACGACAAGCGCCACGGGCACTTCCTCGCTACCGAGCACACCTCACTGCCACTCAATGGTTTTATGACGCGGCTCATCGCCGAGGAACTGCCTATCCTCGACTCCACCTCGCGCGGCCGCGTCTATGAAATCCTGCGTTCTTATGAAGGCCCTGAGATCACCTCGCAGGATGAACTTCCCGAGGAAATCCGGCAGATCATGGATCTGTACTAGCCATAGAAAACCATACAACCGGACGGCACAAATGTTCCGTTTGTTTGGCTTTTGTACCTAATCTCACGTTTTC
>NZ_KV818349.1:56685-121880 GCF_001814885.1 Corynebacterium sp. HMSC068G04
CGTTTTCACTCCCGCCACAGCCACTGCCGCCTAGGTAGTGTAGAAAACCGACCCATCACATCGATTTAAAGAGTAAGAGATGGAACTGCATACTACTGAGAAGTCCCTCTACGGTTGGGGCCGCACGGCGGCGACAACCGCCCATGTTTTATCCACCCCGGACGTCGACGTCATCAAGACCGCCGTCGCCCAGGTGGCCGAGGACAACGCTGATAAGCCTTCCCACCTGCGCCGCGGCGTCATCGCCCGCGGTATGGGCCGCTCCTACGGTGACCCCGCGCAGAACGCCGGCGGCCTCGTCATCGACATGCAACCGCTCAACAACATCCACTCCATCGACCCGGAGTCGGGCATCGTCGACGTCGACGGTGGAGTCACCCTCGACCAGCTCATGAAGGCCGCCCTGCCTTATGGCCTGTGGGTTCCGGTTCTGCCGGGTACCCGCCAGGTCACCATCGGTGGTGCTATCGGCCCGGATATCCACGGCAAGAACCACCACTCCGCCGGTTCCTTTGGTAACCACGTCACCTCCATGGAGTTGCTCGTCGCCGATGGCCGCGTGCTGCACCTGACCCCGGAGGGAGAGCACAGCGATCTTTTCTGGGCCACCGTCGGCGGCATGGGCCTGACCGGCATCATCCTGCGCGCCAAGATCAAGATGACGAAGACGGAAACCGCCTACTTCATCGCGGACACCGACCGCACGGATAACCTCGAGGAAACCATCGCCTTCCACTCCGATGGATCGGAGCACAACTACACGTACTCCTCCGCGTGGTTCGACGTCATCTCCCCAGAGCCGAAGCTGGGCCGCTCCACCATTTCCCGCGGCTCGCTGGCCACGCTGGAGCAGCTGGAGGAGCTGAACCCGAAGCTGGCGAAGGATCCGTTGAAGTTCAACGCCCCGCAGCTGATGACCGTTCCGGATATCTTCCCGAACTTCACCATGAACAAGCTCTCGCTCATGGCTATCGGCGAGGCCTACTACCTCATGGGCGCCCCGGCTCGTAACCAGGTCAAGAACCTCACGCAGTTCTACCAGCCGCTGGATCTCATCGGCGAGTGGAACCGCGGCTACGGCTCCAACGGCTTCCTGCAGTACCAGTTCGTGGTGCCGACCGACGCCGTCGAGCCTTTCAAGGACATCATCCGGGACATGCAGCGCTCCGGCCACTACTCCGCGCTCAACGTGTTCAAGCTCTTCGGCCCGGGTAACAAGGCCCCGCTGTCCTACCCGATGCCGGGTTGGAATGTCTGCGTGGACTTCCCCATCAAGCCGGGCCTGGGCACCTTCCTCGACGATCTGGACAAGCGCGTCATGGAATTCGGTGGCCGCCTCTACCTGGCCAAGGAGTCCCGCACTTCGGCGGAGAACTTCCACAAGATGTACCCGGGCCTCGAGGGCTGGCTCAAGACCCGCAACGACATCGACCCGACTGGCGTCTTCGCCTCCGATATGTCCCGCCGCCTCGAGCTGCACTAGAAAGGATTAACCTCATGCTGAATGCAGTAGGCCAAGCACAACACATCCTCCTTCTCGGCGGCACCTCCGAGATCGGCCTCGGCATCGTCGAGGAATTCCTCGAGCGCGGCCCGGCCAAGGTCACTTTGGCTGCTCGTGCCGACTCCCCGCGTATCGCGGAGGCCCGCGCCACCATCGAGTCCCGCGGTGGCGACGTCGAGGTCCTGGACTTTGACGCGACTGACTTCGAGGGCCACCCGGACGTCGTCCAGCGCGCGTTTGAACGTGGCGATGTCGACGTCGCCATCATCGCCTTCGGCACCCTCGGTGACCAGGAGGAACTCTGGCAGGACCAGGCTAAGGCAGTTGCCTCGGCCCAGACCAACTTCACCGCACCGGTCTCCCTCGGAGTCTTACTCGGCCAGAAGTTCCAGCAGCAGGGCCACGGCACCATCGTGGCGCTCTCGTCTGTCGCCGGCATGCGCGTGCGCCGCTCCAACTTCGTCTACGGCGCCTCCAAGGCCGGCGTGGACGGCTTCTTCATCAACCTCGGCGAAGCCCTGCGCGGCTCCGGCGCCAAGGTGCTGGTGGTTCGCCCGGGTCAGGTGCGCACCAAGATGTCGGCGGAGGCCGGCGAGGCACCGCTGACCGTTAACGTCTCCGACGTGGCCAAGGCCACCGTCAAGGCAGTGCTCGACGGCAAGCAGTCCATCTTCGTGCACCCGCTCTTTGAGTACGTGTCCTTGGGATTCAAGTTCATCCCGCAGGCCATCTTCCGGAAGCTGCCTTTCTAAAGTTCCGCTATGTCCACGGCGTGTGGGAGACTAAGTGCATGACTGAGTCTCCCGCCACGTCGTCTATGTCCCCCACCGTGGAATATAACGTCGACCGCTTGACGCGTCGCGCCACTCTCGTGGGAATGGCCGCCGCCGCTGTAGGTGGCGGCCTTATCACGCTCATTGGTTTCTTCGCCTTCAAGACGGTCTCCCTTCCGGCGTTCAGCACGTCGATGGTGACCCGCGCATTGAGCACTGCGGGAACTGCGCTCACCGTTCTCCTAGTGGGCGCGTTATGCGTGTGGTGGGTGATTGGCGCCTCCCCGCGCCCCCGCTGGCGGTCGTGGCTCACCACCGCTGTGTGTTATATCTCCCCAGCGCTGCTCACGCTGACCAGTATCGGCCTCCCCCTTTCGGCCTCCCGCCTGTGGCTCGACGGCGTCCAGGTAGACCAGGTTTTCCGCACCCAATTCCTGACCCGCGCCACGGAAGCCGGTTCCTATGCGGACATGAACTACGAGGGCCTGCCCACCTTCTACCCACTGGGCTGGTTCTGGATGGGCGGGCGCCTCGCAAACCTCCTCAACATGCCCGGCTGGGAGGTATACCAACCGTGGAGCCTCATCTCCTTGGCCGTGTCCGGGTGCATCCTGGTTCCCTTGTGGCAACGGCTGTCCGGTTCCCTTCCGGTTGCCGCCGCCATTGCCCTCACCACCACAGCGGTGACGTTGGCCATCGGCGCTGAGGAGCCGTATTCCGCGGTCATCGCCATGGGGGTGCCGGCCGTGGCCGTGCTGTGCTCGCATGCTTTCCACAGCTCCTCCTGGTTCTCCACCGCCGGAATTGCCATCTACCTGGGAGTTTCCGCCTGCTTCTACACGCTCTATACCGGTGCCGTGGCATTGACCATCGTCAGTCTCATTGCGCTCGTCACCTGCATGGCCGAACGTACATGGACTCCCCTGATACACCTCGCCACTATCGCGGCCGGTTCCCTGGCCATCGCCGCGATCGCCTGGGCGCCATACCTGCGCGCGGTTCTGCATGCCACCGCCCCGCTGGAATCCACCGCGCAGCATTACCTGCCGGAGGAGGGAACCCAGATCCCGGCCCCCTTCCTCTCCTTGTCCGTCATCGGCATTCTCAGCCTCATCGGCTTGATCTACCTCGTCCTACGCATCGACGAACCCGACATCAAGTCAATGGGCACCGCGATCGTCGGCACCTACCTGTGGATCTTGGCTTCTATGGTCATGACCCTCGCCGGCAGCACGCTGCTGGGCTTCCGCCTCGAGCTGATCGTCGCGGTGCTCTTCGCCACTGCTGGCATCCTCGCGCTGGCCGACGTCCGCCTCATGGGCCTTCCCACGCTCTACCCGGCGCGCTTCACCGAGACCACGAGCAGGCGCATAACCTTGGTATTCGCCATCATCATGGGCCTTGGCGGTATCTACTATGCCCAGCAGATCCCGGCGACGAACGTGACCGCCCTGGACCACGCCTATACCGATACCGACGGCTACGGTGAGCGCGCGGACCGCTACACCAGCGATTCCTCCGCCAACTACGCCAAGATCCGCGAGTTCATCGACTCCCAGGGCTACGACGCCACCGACACAGTTGTCCTGACGGATGAAAAACTCTTCATGGCGTATAACCCCTACTACGGGTTCAACGCCTTCACCAGCAACTACGCCAACCCGCTGGGAGAGTTCAGCACCCGCAACCTGCAAATCGAGGAGTGGGCCTCGAAGTCCTGGGAACAAACTCCGGAGGAGTTCGCGCAGTCCCTCGAGTCTGCGCCGTGGCGCGGGCCCGACGTTCTCATCTTCCGCGGCGACATGGAAGAACCCGGTGACGGTTACAAGACCCACTTGGCGGAGGACATCTACCCCAACCAGCCCAACGTGCGCTACCGCGCGGTGTTCTTCAACCCGGAAGTCTTTGAGAAGGGCTGGGAAGTCAAACAAATCGGCCCCTTCGTCGTCGCGGCCAGATCTTAAAAAGGCACGTCGGTGACGTACACTGATCGCCGTGTCAGATCGGAAAACCTCTTCATTACGTGCACCGCAGTCCCTGCGGCTCACCGCCATCATCGCTGGACTCATCGGGTTCCTCTGCTTTGTGGCCACGCCGCTGCTGCCGGTGAACCAAACCCAGTCCTCCTTCGATTGGCCCCAGCAGGGCTCCCTGCAGTCCATCAACGCCCCGCTCATCTCGGTAGCGCCGGAAGAAATTGATGCAGAGATCCCCCTGAGCGCCGTCGACAAGCTGCGCGATGGCCAGGACCTGCTCTACGGCACCGTGCCCCCGGAGTCCAAGAAGGCATCCAACCGCGGCATGTTTGTCCGTGCCGGCGAGGGCGGTCTCTCGGTCACCAGCCTCGATGAGGTCGTTTTCTCGCTCACGGCCGAGCAAGTGGCGAAGCTGCCTGACGACGCCACCCTCCGCATCCAGTCCACCGGTGACGGCACCACGGTGACCCTGGGCAAGCACAAGAAAACTTCCGATGAGGATCTGCGCCCGCAGGTCACCGGCGTCTACACCGAAATCGACGACACCCCAGAAAACCTCACAGAGCTGGGCGATGACCTCCGTATCCACGTCGAGATCAACTCGCGCTTCACCTCCTCCCCGACACCGCTCAAGCTCATCGCCATGTGGCTGGGTTTGGCCATGGTGGTCATCAGCCTGGTGTGTTTGTGGCGAATTGACCGCCTCGATGGCAAACGTTTCGGCTTCATGCCCGAGACCTGGAAGCAGATCCGCCCGCTCGATGGCGTCGTGGCTGCCGTACTCGGCTGGTGGTATATCTTCGGCGCCAACACCTCCGATGATGGCTTCATCCTCACCATGGGCCGCGTTTCCGATCACGCGACCTACATGGCGAACTACTACCGCTGGTACGGCGTCCCCGAGGCCCCGTTCGGTGCTCCCTACTACGACCTCGTAGCATGGCTGGCGCAGTTCTCCAGCGCCTCCATCATCGTGCGCCTGCCCTCCCTCATCTCGGCGCTCATCATCTGGTTCGTGTTGTCGCGCGAGATGCTCCCGCGCTTCGGTGCCCGCGTCAACGAGCGCCGCTTGGCGCACTGGACCGCGGCCTTCATGTTCTTGGCTTTCTGGCTGCCGTATAACAACGGCATCCGCCCGGAACCCATCGTGGCCCTCGGCGTCATGCTGACGTGGGCCTCCTTTGAGCGCGCCATCTCCAACCAGCGCCTCCTACCAGCGGCCGTGGGCACCATCATCGCCGCCATTACCCTGGCCGCAGGCCCCACTGGTCTTACCGCGGTGGGCATCTTCCTGGTCTGCCTGCCCGCGCTGTTCCGCATCATGGGCACGCGCGCTTCCCAGGTCGGCTGGACAGCCCTCATCGCCCCGTTCCTGGCCTGCGGCACTGCGGTCATGGTTGCCGCCTTCGGGGATCAAACGTTAGCGTCCGTGCTCGAGTCCACTCGCGTTCGTTCCGCGGTCGGCCCGTCCCTGCCGTGGTACTCGGAGTTCGTGCGCTACTCCACGCTGTTTGAGCCCTCCGTGGATGGCTCCCTGACGCGCCGATTCGCCATGTTCACCATGCTCTTCTGCCTGGCGCTCATTATCTACGCTTTCATCAAGGACCACCGCGTCGTGGGCGCGGAGGCAGATCCCACCAAGCGCCTGCTAGCCATCATGGCGCTGTCGGCCTTCTTCCTCATGTTCACGCCGACGAAGTGGACGCACCACTTTGGCATCTACGCCGGTATCGCCGGTGTCATCGCCGCGCTCGGCTCGGTGGTCCTTTCCCAGATCGCCATGCGCTCCCCGCGCGCCCGGACCTTCTCCATCGCCGCGGTGATTTTCCTCATGGCCATCTCCCTGGGCGGCTGGAACGCCTGGTGGTACGTGTCTTCCTTCGGCATCCCGTGGTGGGACCGCACGGTGCAATTCAAGGCTATTGAGGCCAATACCGTGGTGCTCGCCATCGGCATGGTGGTGCTGGCGATTGGCCTCTATCAATCACTTACTCACAACAGCCGGAAGGCTGAGGTGTCCCGCTGGGCAGGCGCCATGTCCGCACCAATCGCAGTGGCCTGCATCCTCATCGTCGCCTTCTCCTGCGCCTCCTTTGCCAAGGGCTACGTGGCCCAGGCGGATTCTTACTCCGTGGGCAAGGGCAACCTGGCCTCCCTACGCGGCGATGTCTGCTCGCTCGCGGATGCCACGCTGGTGGAAACCAACACCAACGATGCCTTCCTCACTCCGGTTACAGGCGAACTCAAAGATTCCCTGGTGGATCCGAAGGAAGACAATTTCGGCTTCGGCCCAAACATGATCAAGGAGGATATTGAACCGGAGAACCTCAACTCGGCGTCGGTAGGCGCCATTGCCAACACCACCGGTGATTCCTCTGCGTCTTCTAACGAGCAAAAGGAGCTCACCGAGAGCGAGGAGAAGGCCACCGAGGTCACCGACTCTTCCGCCGGCGGCGTGCGCGGAACCTTGGGCGTCAACGGCTCCGAGATGCACCTGCCCTTCAACCTGGATTACACGAAGGTCCCGGTCATGGGCTCCTACGATGAGTCGCAGCGCTCCACCGCCACCATCACCACGCAGTGGTACAACCTGCCGGAATCCTCAGAAAACTCCCCCATCCTCTCGGTTTCTGCCGCCGGCAAGATTTACCACCACGACGTCAACGGCGTGGAGCAGGAGGGCACCGAGCTCACCCTGGAGTACGGCACCCTCAAGGACGGCAAGGTCACCAACAAGGGTGAGGCCGAGCTTTCCGACGTCGGTGCTACCCCCAAGTGGCGCAACCTCCGCATTGCTCTGGACGAGCTCCCGGAGGAGGCCAACGTCGTGCGCCTCGTTGCGGTAGACGACTCCACCGATGAGGATGATTGGATGGCGTTTACCCCGCCGCGCGTGCCGGAGCTTGCCACCATCAACTCGCAATTCGATTCCTCCACCCCGGCACTCCTTGACTGGTCCGTCGCCCTGCAGTTCCCCTGCCAGCGCACCTTTGACCACTACGCCGGGGTAACCGAAATTCCGCAGTTCCGCATTCTTCCCGACGCCGCCGCGCAAACTTCCCTCACGGACTTCCAGTCCTTCTCCGGTGGTGGCGCGCTGGCAACCGCGGAGGCAGTGAACTACTCCTATGAGATCCCGAGCTACCTCAACAACGATTGGGCGCGGGACTGGGGTTCTATTGAAAAGTACGAGCTGCGCACCAACTCCCAAGGCGAGGCCCCGCTGGAGGCGAAGATCGACCAAGAAATCATTCAGCGCTCCGGCTGGTGGAAGAACTCTGAGATGAAGATTCGCCCAGAGGGCGAGCAATAGCCCTACAGGAACTTGGCCGCGTCACGCACCCTCTGACGCGCCACGGCCGGGGTAGAAATGCGGTGCATCGACACGTACTCCGCGGTCTGTGCACCGGGAATCTCCACGCGCTTAGCAATCTCGTCCTGCGCCGCGATCTGGACCAAGATGTCGGAATAGGCCGCTGGCAGCGCCGCCGCGTCGAGGACGTACTCACCGCGGATCTCCTCCGGAAGCTTGGCCAGCGCGCCGAAGTCAGGGAAGGTGAGGAGGAGGGCGTCGGCAGGCACCAGCGCTGCGAGCGCGCCACCGGAGGAATAGCCCCACACCGTCACGCGCTCGGCCCCCTGGGCGCGCGCATAATCGACGGCCGCCTGAACCGACTCCACCATCTCCGCCACAGTGTGCTCGGGCGCCAACGGATAATCCACATCAATGATCGTGGTCCCCGACAGCTGCGCCGCAGCAGCCACTTCGGGCCGCCACTGCATCTCTAGCGCCTTGCCGTCACCGCGCCACCAGCCACCGGAGTGCAGCGATACCGCCCAGCGTCCATTCTGCTCTGAAGGAACAAAGATCGCTCCGACCTCAGAATCTTCAACGCGCACCCCCTCCGTAAAGGCGGTACCGGGCAGCGAGTGATCCACTGCGGAGCCCAGCACCATCATGGAGGCCTGCACGATACGGTCCGGCAGCAGCGCACAGTAGCGGTCCGCCTCCGGCGATCCTCCACCGGCCCACGGCGGGCGGAAGTCCGGCAGCGGGTAGTGCACCTCCATGTAGGAGGAGAGCTGCTCGAGCTGTTGTTCCGGACTTAGTTGGTAGTCACTCATGGCCCCCAAGGGTACTACCAGATGGTGACGCGCTCCTCTGCGGCAAGGCCACCCTCGACGTCAAAGGCCTCGTAGAATTCATCGATGTTTTCGGCGATGATGTTGCAACGGAACTCCGCCGGCGAGTGCGGATCAATGGCCAGGTACTGCGTGGCCATCTCCGGGCGGATAGCCGTGCGCCACACGCGCGCCCATGCCAGGAAGAAACGCTGCAGACCGGTGTACTCGTGCTCTGCCAATTCCGGCTCAGCGCCCTCTGCCTCAAACGGCGCGACCTGGCCGTTAATGTCCAGGCCCTTGTCGGCGCAGTAGTTCTTGTAGGCCACCACGGCGATACCCAGCCCGCCCAGGTCGCCGATGTTCTCACCCAGGGTGAAGCTGCCGTTGACACCCGCGGAATCGGTGCCTTCCAGTACCTTCGGCACCTGTCCTTGGAACTGGTCCACCAGTTTCGCGGTCAGCTTCTCGAAGGCCGCGCGGTCCTCATCCGTCCACCAAGAGTTGAGGTTGCCCTGGCCGTCATACTGCGAGCCCTGGTCATCAAAACCGTGGCCGATCTCGTGACCAATCACCGCGCCGATAGCGCCGAAGTTCTCTGCGGCATCAGCTTCTGGGTTATAGAACGGCGGACGCAAAATGGCAGCCGGGAAGGTGATGTCATTGACCACCGGATTATAAAAAGCATTCACCGTCTGCGGGGTGGAGAACCATTCATCGCGGTCCGCCGGCTTGCCAATCTTGGCCAACTCATAATCGTGGTTCCACGCGTTGCCTGCGCGCACATTGGCCACCAAGTCCGCGCCCTTCGGCGAAAACTCCAGTTCAGAGTAGTCGCGCCACATATCCGGGTACCCAATCTTGGCCTTGAACTGGGAGAGCTTTTCCAGCGCGCGCTCGCGGGTAGCCGGGGTCATCCACTCCAGCTGCGAAATCCTCTCGCGGTAGGCGGCGGTAAGGTACTCCACCAGCTCATCCATCTCGGACTTCGAGGACGGCGGGAAGTGCTTGTCCACGAAGACCTTGCCGATTTCCTGGCCCACCATGTTTTCCGCCAACCCGACGGCGCGCTTCCAACGTGCACGCTGTTCAGTAGCACCCGAGAGCTTAGTTCCATAGAACTCGAAGTTCTTCTTACCGATCTCCTCGGTGAGGTAGGGGGCACGCGACAACAGAATGTGCCACGTAGCCCACAGTTGCCAATCCGCCATACGGCCGGCGGTGAACAGGCCCTCGAGGTGCTCAAAGTAGGACGGCATCATGGCCACCACACGGTGCTCCGGCAGTCCCCCACCCTGCAGGATGGCGCGGGTGATGTTGGGCAGCTTGGCGACGTCCACCGGGTTATACGTCTTTACCGCATCACGGGAGGCCACCACATCCCAGTGCCCTGCCGCAATTTCCTTCTCCAGGTTCACGATGCGGGTAGCTGCAACCTCCGCGCCCAGCCCGAAGAGGCGGGCGGGATCTAAGAATCCCAGCATCGCCGCAACGTGCTTCTCGTAGTCAGCGAGCGTCTGCGCGTGAGCTTCCTCGCGGTAATAAGCCTCATCCGGCAGACCTAAACCAGACTGAATAATGTAGGGCACCGCGTCCTCAGAGCCGGAGTCTTTTTCTACCCAGAAGGTCACTGGGGCACCAACGCCCTCGCGCTCCAGAACACCCAGGTTGTGCGCCAACTCCTCCGGATCAGCCGCAACCAGCTTATCCAGATCTTCGGAAAGTGGCGCCGTCCCCGCAGCATTGACTCCCTCAACGTCCATGTGAGAGGAATACACGATCCCGGGACGGCCAGCGTCTTCCTTAACGATCTCGTGGACGAGTTCCTCGGCTTCGTCGCGCAGCGCGTGGAAGGTGCCGTCGACACCGCGATCATCGGGGATAACGTGGGACTCAATCCATGGGCCATTAACAAATTGATACAGATCCTTCATGCACTTCACTCTATGTCAGAAGCACGCGTTAGTGTGGTGTGCATGACTTCTTATCGTTTTCCTCCGGCGAAGATGACGGGACCTTTCTTCGCCGTGCTCGGGGCAACCTTGCTCGTCCTTGGGTTGCCCGCTGTGTTGAGCTTGGCCTTGCCGGAGCGTGAACCTGAAATGGAAGAAGTGGTGCTCGATGACCCTGAGTGGCGCCAACCCATCGAGGGCCTTACGTGCAGCGTAAATCATGATTCCATGGCCAACCAGGCCTGGGACTGCGGCGATACCTTGGTCGAGGCCTATGTCACCGAAGGCGTCGAGGACGATGCGCTCGCCCTGCGCCGCGCCGTGCGCGCAACCAGCTTCGAGGGCATGCCGAAGAAAGAAGACGTTAAAGATGCCGGAGGCATTCTCACCCTTGAAACGGATGGCTTTATTCCGGTCTTCGCCTTCAGCGTGGCTAAAGGCGATCTCAACTATCAGATCGTCTTCTCCAATGGTGACCCGACCGACCTTGCCCAACAATTTATGGAGGCCTTCTGATGAGCAAAATCTTCCGCGTTACCTTGTGGATCATCATTGGTCTCTGCCTACCGATTTCCCTGATTAATCTGCTCGGCATTTTCTTCGTGGCTCCTCTGCCGGGCCTCGTTAGCTTGATCCTCGGCGTCGGCTTCTTAGCGCTGGGCCTGTTCCTGTGGAGTCGCAGTCCGATGTGGGCAAGGCCGGGGAAAGGGTGGGCGTCGGCAAGCGTGCTCTGGGGAGCCGGCGCTGCTGTGACCTTGGCGCTGCTGTCAGCCTCCCCACTGACCGACCTCTCCGTGGGCCTGGGCTGGGAGGAATCCATGATGTCCTGGGCCGGTGCTTATCCGGAAGAATTTGCCAAGGCCCTCGGCGTGGTCTTCATCCTCCTCAGCTTCCGACAGCTCAACCGGCCTTGGCACGGCTTCATCGTCGGTGCGCTCGTGGGCTGGGGCTTCGAAGTCCTGGAAAACAGCCTGTACTCCGCGATGGGTGCACTGATGCACCCCACCTCAGACTGGATCGGCATGCTCCAGATGTGGGGCCTGCGCCTTGTTGCAGGCCCGTGCCTGCATATGTGTTTCTCTGCCATCGCAGGTTTTGGCATCGGCTGGGCTATCTACGCCGCGCATAAACCATGGTGGTGGCGCCTCGGCATTGGCGTGGGCGCGCTGTTTTTCTCCTTCTGTCTCCACTTCGCGTGGAACTACATGTGGGAGGAAACCTGGCAGCTCGTTACGCAGTATGTCCTCGTGGCGCTCATCATGTACCCGACGGTCATCTACCTAGGAATCCGCGCTCACCGCCTGGCCAAGACCGACGACACCTATTCGCATTCGCCGGGCGCCGCCAGCCTGCGGTGAACTAATCGAACTGTCCTTGCAGGACAGCCACCGCATCGAGCGGAGTCACATGATACGAAATGGGATTCTGGTTCGCACCGGCCATGAGCGCGTGGGCGCAGGAGTGACCCGCGCCCATCATGTGGCCGAGCTCGTGGGCTATAGTGCCTTGGAGCGCCTCTGGGTACTGAGCGTTAGCGGTCTTGATGAAGAGCATCCCATGGTCCGGGTAGGCCGTACCTTGGACGTAACCGTTCGGTTCCGGCTTGTAGATGATGGCGATGGTGTCTTCATCAGCCTCGGACGGCGCTACTTCCTTAAGCGAGGCCTTCCCGTCGAGCGCGTCGTTCCACTCAGCTACCGCGGCATCGAGCTGCTCGCGGTAGGGGAAATCATCCGCCACCTTGTACTTAAGGACCCCGCTCTGGAAGTAAGAAGGAACGGAATCGGCATCGCGCAGAATAGACGGATCCGGAACGGGCTTTCCTTCATTTGCCAACTTGGTAATGGTGGCACACGTGCCTGGGGAAATAAGCGAACGGGTTTGGTCGCTCTTCGCAGTCGCTGCTGGGGCAGCGCTCAAAGCTGCAACAGCAATGGTCAAAATGGACAACGTCTTGCGCATCAGAAATACCTTTCGGGCTAGCAACTGCTTCGTTGACAGCCGAGAATATATTGATTTCTTAGCAAGCGCAAAGGTACTTCTTAGCTTATTTCCTGGTTGGTCAGCACACCTGCGACGAGCTCGGCACAGCGCGCTTCAGTTCCGCACACGCCCTATCGCGCGCATCTTGGAGGGGCGTCGGCAAGCTCGGCGCCTGCGGAGAAACCTCCACCGCACCGAGAACATCCGTCGTGAGATCCGCCGGGGAACCATAGGTATTAGCCGCCACACTATAACCCGGACCAAAAGAGGCACTCGCGTGAACTTGGCGATCATCCGACCACCCAAATTTCGTGCCGATGATGCCCGGGATTCGTGCGGTGCCAAAGTCCTGGCGGTAACCGTCGGCCGCCGTGGGCGCTGCCGTCGCCATGCCCTTCGTGATCGGCGCGGCAACCGGATCGCCAGAAATCACCCCGATGAAGCGCGTGAGATCCTCCGTCGACGTCGTGACATTTCCCCAGTAGCCGTTGTGGTGGGTCTCCCCCAGCTGATACTCACCGATGATGGAGGGAATCGCCTGCGGATATTTCCACTCTAAGTCGCTGGCAGTTCCGTCCTCAGAGAAACGAATCATGTTCTCCACGCGGGCTTTATCCTCCGGCGCGCCGTACTTCAGCACCCACATGCCGAGGTATAGCTTGGCCAGGGATAGCGCGGGGCGGGACTCGTGACCATTTCCGGTAGAGACCGAGTTTCCGTCGGCATAACGCACGGTCATCTCGGTGCGTGGTGGGACCTTTTCAGGATCGAACGTCAGGGCATGGGCGGGTGGCGCGGTGAGAGCCGCAAGAGCAAGGCCAACGATGAGCGGGGTAGGTTTCAGCACGTGCATAGATTAACTCAAGTCACAATTTTAACAACCCCTAGTGAGGGCGCATTAACCAAACATACGTCCCACTCCAGGGGACTTCCACGCGGCCCGCATCGAGCGGGAGACCGACTGAAACCACACCTCGCCAGCATCTGCCACCTCAGTTGCCTCCCCTTTAACAACTTTTCTTCCGGGGTAGACATCGTCGAGGGTGTGGCATAAACTCGTTTTTCGAAAGGGGTTTCGAACAGTGGGGGTTCGGATCCTCTCAGTAATTCACTTAAGAAAGAGGGGGGTTGCGCGTTTCGTGTCTTCCACTACAGACGTTGTTAATGCGTCCTATTTTTCTCATTCCAATCCGAATGATCCGGTCTGCGTGGCAGGTCAAGGCGTACGCCGGGCAGACTATGAATTCTGGTCCAGCGTTCTTCCCGCACTTGACGAGGACGCCGATACGGCCTGCATGCGCCTTGGGATAAAGACCGGTAAATCTGCTGGCGCGGTAGCCCGCATTATCATGGGCCTTCACCGCCTTACCGAGCTTCCTCAAGTAAAGGCTCTGCAAGATGCCAACCATTTGCTGGATTTAGCGGCTTTGATTGCCATCGATCAGGTGATGGCTAAACTAGGCCAGCCTTCAAAGGAGGTGGTCGCCGCAATTGATGCCTCATTAGCTCGGTGGTTTACCCCGACTAAGCCAAATCAGGTCTTTCCCACCACCGCGCAGATTCGCCGCCGGATACGCGACCTCGTCAAGGTTCATGATGACTCCATCGCCGTGGAAGATAAGCGCCCAAAGAATCGGTACTCCATGATGACCCGTGCCCAGCGCGCCACCCTAGAACTCGAGGTAGACAGCAGCGTCGGAATCATCATCCATGAAGCAATTAAGGCAGCAGCCGAAAAGCATGAGGTGTCCATGGCGGAAGCGCTGATCCTCCTCACTACCGGAAAGGTGGAGCCAGAAGCTGCCCGAGTAGTGCTCCACACATATAAAGCCGACGATGTAGAGGACGCCCCGGTGTACGTGGAAGGACATGGCTGGCAAGTGGGAGACATCCCGGCTCAATCCACAACGGTGAGAGATTTGAGCACCAAGCCGGAGGCCTCTAAGAGCTACGGACCAGCCACGATGGTTCGCAAATACGTTGAAGGCCGCGATGGCACCTGCCGTGCCGCTGGCTGCGGAATGCCGGCGTGGTTGTGTCAGTTAGACCACCGGATTAACTACGCCGATGGTGGGCCAACGCATCCGGACAACATGGTGGCGTTGTGCCAGCACCACCACAATATGAAAACCGATGGACGGGCCTTTTATATCTTGGACCCGGATACCGGGGATGTGGTCTGGCTTTTTGAGGACGGAACTTGGGCAATCACAGAGCCTTCCGGGCCGCTGGCTCCTAAGCGCAAGCGCTGGGCACGGACCATTGCACAAGATATTGAAGGATATCGCGCTAGGAAGCATCGCGAGGCCCAGGAGCTTAAAGCCGAGCTAGACAAAGAACAACGAGAAGCCGAACGCCAAGCAGAAAAGGCGAAGAACAAGGGAACTGAGGGCGGTGAGGAAATCCCCTTCTAGGAAAGATCCGTCGTTTACAACGACGAATGGGATAGCCCTTCTACCCCATGTCGACTAGGAGCACTCCGCCAATGATCAGCGCGACCCCTAAGCCCTTAAGCCAAGTGAAAGGCTCGCGGAAAAGCAGGAAGGATAAAAGAGCAGTAAGCGCCACGCCACAGGCAGTCCAGATTCCATAGGCCACACCTAGCGGTATGCCCTGACGGAGAGCCAACGACAAGAAAACATAGGAGGACACATAGGCCACGACGACCCACGCCACCCACGCCTTCTGCCCATGAACGGCCAGCATACGCAGGCCCAATGTACCGGCGACTTCGATGAGGATGGCAAGGGATAACCAGATCAAGGATCCACCTCCACGAGCGTGGTCTTCGGTTCCCTGCCGCCCATTTCAACGCAGACCACGCCGACGATGATGCACCCCATGCCCACCAACATGAGCGGCGTGAGCTGTTCGCCAAAGAGGTACGCGGACAACCCTGCGGTAAGCACCACGCCGGTTGCGCCCCAGATGCCATAGGCCGCACCCACGTGCATGCCGCAGCGCAACACTTGGTGCAGGGCGGAAAAAGCGACGACGTAGCCCGCCACCACCACGACATAGACGGCGGGGTGCTCCAGCGCCACCTTGAGGCATAAAGTCGCGACCACTTCGCTGACGATGGCGATGCTCAAAAGGAGCCAAGCGCGCACTTTCACCCTCCCAGATCCGCCGCATCCAGACCGCACTTCGAAAGGATCACGCGGTCCCCACGGTGTGGGATACCTTCTTCATCCCAATGGACTTGGGCGGCGGAAGTGTGGGCGCGGCCGGTACTGTTAACCACCCGCCACCAGGGCAGATCTGTGCTTTTCGACATCACCCAGCCCACATACCGCGGGCCGACGCCCGCCACTTTTGCGATCTCTCCGTATGTGGAGACATTGCCAGCTGGAATGCGGAGAACGACCTCCGTAACCCTAGAGCTCGATGGGTTCTTCGGGGGCATCCTCAACCTCACACAAGGTGAGCGCCGCACCCGTCGTGTCCTCAATCAGACACAGGCGGCCGAATGGGGAATCGTGGGGCTCACGAATGATCTTTCCGCCGTTATCAATCACAGCCTTAGCTGCCTGGTCAATGTCCCGCACGCCCAGGTAGGTTTGCCAGAAACTCGGCAAGCCCTCGGCATGCCAAAATCCGGCGAAGGCAGCGCCTTCTTCCTCCGCTACTGCGTAATGCTCATCACCACGGATTTCCCAGTTGAAGAGCTCGCCATAAAAGTCCAGCGCTGAGTGGAAATTCGCCGAAACCGTCAGCTCATGCCACACCGGAGTACCCGGCTCTCCGCCGGCGACGAAGCGGTCGAGCTCCGGCTGCGTCAAACCAAACATGGCACCGGAATTGTCTAGAACGAGCGCCAGCGGAGCACCGAGAGCGAGGATCTTGCCGCCGAGTTGTTCTACCCGGGCGCAATCCGCTTCCAAGTCGCGGGAGAGGAAGTAGGTGGCCCAGGTGTCTTGGCCTGGGACAATCTCCGCGATGGGAAGGCCCTGCAGTCGGGCAATGCCGTCTTCGAATTCCCAACCCAACACGGCCGAGTAAAACTTTTCGGAGGCCTTCACATCAGAGCTGGCCAGAGTAATCCAGTAGGGCATTCCTACTTCTGCTTCAAAAGCGGGCATTAGAGGTTCCTCCACTTCTCCGGGTCGAAGTCATCATCGGCGGTGGCCTCATCAAAATAATCGTCGTCGTCTTCGACGACGCGGGCGCAGGTGTCGGAGACACAGATGACGTCGCCAAGCGCGAGCGTTGCACCGCGCTGCTTAGTGACTTCCCCATTGACGGTGACCTGGCCCTGCTCGATGAGTTCTTTGGCCTCACCCCCGGTTGCGACCAAGGAGGCCAGTTTGAGGAACTGGCCGAGCTTGATGGATTCTCCCTTAATTGAGACTTCTAGCATGCTGACCAGCATACCCAGCGGCTGCACTGAGCAGTCCCTCCACCAGAATGATGACGCCAAGCAGGGCAAACACTACGCCACTAAAGATATCGACACTGGCGGAGTTCTTCGCCATCCACTTCGACACCGCACGAGTACACAGCGCGACACCAACAAAAATAATGAGGCTTTCTATAACCAACACAGAACCAACCGTGGCATTGGCGCTCAAGCCCATGTCCGGATCGATAAAATTGGCAAAGATAGCGCCGAAGAAAATCAGAACCTTGGGGTTGGAAAGGTCGCTGACCAGGCCCATGCGGTACGCCGTGCCGAGTCTGATGATGCCATCCGGGGTGAACCCGCGCGGTTGAGGGTTCATAGTTGCCGGTGCACGGCGCTCTTTGATGCCACCGCTGATGGCAGAAAAAGCCATCCACAGCAGATAGCTGCCGCCGGCAACCTGCAGCGCCACCAGGATTTCCGGGTGCGCCGAAATCAATGCGGTAAGCCCCGCTAGCGAAGCAACGGTCCACATCATCAAGCCGGTGGTGCTACCGATTGCGGCCCACACCGCCGCGCGCGTAGAGCGTGCACCCAAACGAATAATCTGCACCACGTCTGGTCCTGGCGAGGCCATCGCCGCGAACCACACACCCATTAAGGCCACTATGGCGCTGAATGCCATCTAACACCCCCATACTCACATGTGTTTTCACTAACGCATGCCACTATAAGAGGCGTCTCACCTGCAGCGAAACAGGTAATTTAGCTTTGCGTGCGCGGCTTAATGGTCATGGTGTCAATGTTGACGTGCTCCGGCAGCGAGGCCACCCAACGCACGGCCTCAGCGATGTCTTCTGCGGTGAGGTTGAGTTCGCCGTCATACACCTGTGCAGCACGTTCGGTGTCGCCCCGAAAACGATTGAGGGAAAACTCCGCCGTGGCTACACGGCCCGGGTCGAGTTCGGTGACACGAACGCCGTGCTCCTCGATACGAAGTGCACGGGAAATCACGCGCACACCGTGCTTAGCGGCGTTGTAGCCGGAGCCGCCCTCGTAGACGTTCCAACCGGCAACGGAGCCCATGTTGATGATGAGCCCACCCCGCAGCTTCGGCATGAGGGCTTGGATCATACGGACAGTGCCTAGGACGTTGACGTCGTACATCCACTGCCAGTCCTCTACGGTGGTCTCCACGAGAGGTTCCAAGCCCTTCGCGCCACCGGCGTTGTTGACCAAGAGGTCCACGCGGTCGAGGTGGGAGACGAACTCAGCCACGGACTCGTCCGAGGTTACGTCGAGGGCGTGCGCCTCGCCGCCGATGTCCTTCGCGAGGGCCTCAAGGCGCTCTACGCGACGCGCACCGACGACAACATGCCAACCGTCGGCCGCCAACGCTCTTGCCGACGCCTCCCCGATCCCCGACGATGCTCCTGTGACGACTGCTACCTTTTCCATGCGCCCTAGGATAGGACTTCTTCCAGCTCGGCGCAGATGTTTTCGACGATCCCGGCCTTGAAATCAGCCGGGGTGAAGGTGCCATCCTTCATGTCGGTATTCAGCGAGATATCCAGCTGGGTGCGCAGCTGCTTCATAGAGAAGTTCGCCATGATGAGGCGCCACGCCTCTACCGCGCGGATGCCGCCGCTGAAGCTGTAGCCCACATACGCAATCGGCTTGCCTACCCACTCGGCGCCGAGGGAATCGACGGCGTTCTTGAAAGCCCCCGGCACGGAGTGGTTGTACTCCGGGGTGACAAAGATATAGCCGTCGCAGGAATCGACAGCATCGGACCAAGCCTGCACCTGCGGATCCTCGTAATTCTTGTTTGCCGCCATAGGAATGACGGAGGTGGTGAGGATCGGAACGTCGAAGGCCTTGAGGTCAATGAGCTCGTAGTCCACGTCGCGCCCCTGAGCGAGGTCGGTGACCCACTGGGCGATGGCCAGTCCGGCGCGGTCGTCGCGGGTAGAGCCGAGGATGATGCCGATTTTCGCCATAAGGATGCCTTTCTTAATTTGTTAACACGTCAACGTCTGAGGGTACGCCGATATGTCGACGCAATCGACAAGTCATCCAGATATGTCGAAAATTCTGAAAAAAATCGACATATCTGCTCAACATGTCTATTCTTTTACCATGCCAACCTATAGCCCGGACACCCCCTACAATGAGCTTCCACCCCTCCCCCCTGCAGAAGTGGTGGAAACCGTTCCCGTGCTTAAGGCCATCATCGATGCTAAGGAAAAACTGGCTGAACTGCGTACGGCCTGCCAGCTCATCCCTAACCCGGAGATCATCACCTCAACGATTCCACTGCGTGAGGCTCGTGCTTCCTCCGAGATTGAGAACATCGTCACCACTAATGACGAGCTCTTCCGTGCGGCGTGGCACGTCGATGCCGAGCCGACTCCTGCCACCAAGGAGGCTCTTCGCTATAACGCCGCGCTCCACGCTGGACTTTCCTCACTATCGCAGCGACCTCTATCAGAAAAGACAGCAAAAATCGTATGCAGCACCCTTCTAGACACTCAGGCCGAGGTGCGTTCACTTCCGGGCACGTTTATCGGTAACCCTGTAACGAAGGAGAGGCTCTACACCCCACCTGAAGGAAGGGAGATTATCGAGGACCATCTCGCAGCGTGGGAGGACTATATATATTGCAGCCACGACGTTGATTCCCTTGTAAAGATGGCACTGCTTCACTATCAATTTGAAGCAATCCATCCTTTCTACGATGGCAATGGGCGCACTGGACGAATCCTTAACGTCCTCTACCTCATCCAAGAAGATCTTCTTGAGCTGCCGGTTTTGTACCTGTCCGGGTATATCGTCGGAAACAAAGCAGACTACTATCGCCATCTCAACGCTGTGACAGCTAAGGGAGCATGGGAAGACTGGCTTCTTTTTATGATCCGCGGCGTTCACGCAGCGGCTGCCGACGCCTCCTCGATGATTACCCAGCTTCGGGCTATCCAGGAAAACACTGCGCAACGAATACGTTCTGCGGGCGTGATTAACCATCCCCTCGAGATGGCCGAGCTCATTCTTATCAAGCCCTATGTACGCATTACTGACGTGGTAGAGACGGGCTTCGTCAAACGCCAAACCGCCAGCGCGTGGCTGGCGCATCTCGTAGATTTAGGAATCCTAGAAGAAATCCAACAAGGCCGCTCCAAGGTTTTCCTTCACCGTGCCGCTCTCGATGTTCTGACTCGAGACTAAGAGGAGGGAATAGGATGGCTGACATGCATCACCCAGACGAAGGATCCTTTGAACGCATGACCAGCGGGCAGTGGTTCATGCCCGGTGCCAACGAGGAGGTCAGCGCCGAACATCGACGCGGCTTCCTGCTGGTCAAGGAGCTCAATGAGCTGCACAACACCAACCCAGAGCGCGCGAAGGAGATCTTGCGGGAGTTGTTATCGCCCGAGTCCGAGGTTCCCGGGCTGCACGTCCCGCTCAACTTGGAGTATGGCTGCAATGTGACCATCGGAAAGGGCGTCTTCATCAACTTTGGTGCGACGATCCTGGCACAGGCGCCTGTAACCCTCGGGGACCACGTCATGATCGGTCCGAACTGCTCGCTTATTACCGTGGGGCATCCTGTCAACGACCATGAGATGCGAGCAGAAGGTTGGGAGATTGCGAAGCCCATTAGCGTCGGGCGCAACACGTGGTTCGGCGCCAACGTCACGGTGCTGCCGGGCGTGACCATCGGCGAGGATTGTGTCGTTGGAGCGAACACACTGGTCACCACAGATATCCCGGATAGGTCACTGGTGCTGGGTCAACCCGGTCGTGTGGTGCGCACGCTGGAGGACAACGAAGATAGGTGGGAGCGCCAGGATCTCGATGTTTGATCTCAAGGCGATCGGCAAGGGGCTACCCGTCCTGGAGACCATCGATTCTCTGCCTTCCGCCGGTCACGTCGTAGTCCAGGCTCCGCCCGGCACGGGTAAGACCACGCTCGTTCCGCCGGCGCTGGCTAACCAAGTAGAGGGCAAGGTTCTCGTCACCGCGCCGCGCCGCGTAGCTGTGCGTGCTGCGGCAAACCGCCTTCAAGAGTTGTCAGGCCAGCGCATCGGCTATGCGGTGCGCGGTGATTCCCGCAAAGGCGCAGACGTCGAGTTTGTTACCCCAGGTGTTTTGTTGCGCCGCCTGCTGCGGGATCCGGAACTTGAAGGAATTTCCGCCGTAGCCATCGACGAGGTGCATGAACGCCAGCTCGATACTGACCTCGTACTCGGCATGTGCTTGGAGTTGGCGCAGCTCCGCGATGATTTTCGGGTCATTGCCATGTCCGCGACTGTCGACGCCTCCCGCTTCTCCCAGCTCATGGGAGGGGTGCCGATCCATTCCACTGAGGCCGTTACATATCCGCTCAACATCTCCTATGAACCGATTCCGGGGCGCGCTGCGGGAGATCGAGACTTTTGGAAAGGCGTGGCGAGGGTTGCCGCGCGGCAGCACGAGTCCACGCTGGTCTTTGTGCCGGGAGTTCGCGAGGTCAACCTGGTGTGTGATGCCTTGAGCGGCCACAACGTTTTTCCGCTCCATGGCCGCCAAACCACGCAGGAGCAGGACGCTGCGCTGTATACGCGAGAACAGCGCATCGTCGTCGCCACGTCCATCGCCGAATCTTCGCTGACCGTGCCGGGTGTGCGCACCGTCGTCGATGCTGGGTTGTCCCGCGTCCCCAAGCGGGATGCGCAGCGCGGGATGAGTGGGTTGGTGACGGTGTCGACGTCGAAAAGCAGCGCCGATCAACGCGCCGGACGTGCCGGGCGTGAGGCGCCGGGTACCGTCGTCCGCTGCTATTCACAGGAGGACTACCAGCACTTTTCTCCGCACGTGATTCCAGAGATTCTTTCCGCGGACCTCACGCAGGCGGCGCTGTTCATGGATTGTTGGGGCGCGGGACCGGACTTCCCGTTGCTTGATCAAGCACCGGCACCCGCGCTTGCCGACGCCCACCGCACCCTAGATCTGCTCAACGCTGGCGAAGAACTGGCGCTGCTGCCGACGCACCCACGGTGGGGCGCGGCACTGTTGAAGTACGGTGCGGGGGCGGCGCAGACGATTGCCCGCCTGGATGATTCGGATCCGAAGCGGCTTGCCCGCCTGGTGCCCAACAAAGGTCCGGTGGACCCAGGCGTGGTGGTCGCTACTGCCTTCCCGGAGTTCGTGGCTAAGCGCGTAGGTGACAAGGAGTATTTGTTGGCGAGTGGCACCCGCGCGCGGTTTCTCGAGGATGGTCACGAGTGGTTGGCGGTGGCTGAGGTGTCGTTGGCGCAATCTGGAAACGCCATCATTCGTGAAGCAGTGCCGATTGCGGAAAAAGACGCGCTCGAGATCATCGGCGTGACCGAAGAGACGCGGGCTTTTCTCGACGGCTCCAAAGTGCGGGGAATCCGTGTGCGTGCGGCAGGCGCCATCGTATTGTCGGAAACCCCAGTGAAGGTCTCCGGTGATGAGGCGGTGGAGGCACTACGCAACTCCGGACAGGGTTTAAACCTGTTTCACTTCAGCGAGAAGGCCCA
This sequence comes from Corynebacterium sp. HMSC068G04, assembly GCF_001814885.1. Taxonomy (NCBI): domain Bacteria; kingdom Bacillati; phylum Actinomycetota; class Actinomycetes; order Mycobacteriales; family Corynebacteriaceae; genus Corynebacterium; species Corynebacterium sp. HMSC068G04. The sequence continues at coordinate 78,881 of NZ_KV818349.1, forward strand.
GAACCTGCGGGAACGTATGCGGCACTTACACGCTGCATACGGTGAGCCATGGCCGGACGTGGACGGTGATGATCTGAGCTGGCTGGAGCCGGAGCTGTATGAACTGGCTTCCGGTAAGCGCCCAGACATGTATCCGGCGCTGCAGCGCCTGCTGCCGTGGCCCGAAGCTAGCCGCTTGGATGAGCTCGCGCCGGAACGGTTATCGGTTCCGTCCGGACGTGCTGCGAGGATCGATTGGTCCGGCGAGCGCCCAGTGGTCTCCATCAAGTTGCAGGAATGTTTCGGGTTGGCGGAGTCTCCCGAATACTGCGGCCATCGCGTGCAATTTCATCTGTTATCCCCCGCCGGCCGGCCACTTGCCGTCACCGATGATCTAGCGAGCTTCTGGTCTGGGCCCTATGCCGGGGTGCGCGCCGACATGCGCGGGCGCTATCCCAAGCACCCGTGGCCGGAGGATCCGTGGAATGCGGTAGCAACCGCAAAGACGAAGAACCGGATTTAACCCCACTGCTGCCAGGCCAGGTACACGCTCATCACCACGACGAGAGTGAGCAGTGCATAGCGGATGAGCTTCGCACCGCCGCCGAGCACTGTTCGCGCGCCCAGCTGCGCGCCGATGATATTTGCTGCTGCGAGAACAAGTGCTAGGCCCCATACCACGTGCCCGCCCACGATAAAGACCACGAGCGCGCCGACGTTGGTACATGTGTTGACCACCTTGGACATCGCGGCGGAGGTAAGGAAGTTCTGGGAAAAGATGGCGGTGAAGGCCATGATGAGGAACATGCCGGTGCCGGGCCCAAAAATACCGTCGTAAAAGGCAATGGCCGCCACGGCGGCTAACCCGGTCCACGTGCGCCAGCCGCCACGGATACCGTCCCCTTCGCCGCTGCCGAAGTCTGGGCGAAAGGCCACGAAAATGCCGACTGCCACCATGAGCACGATGATGACCGGCCGCATGACGTCCTTGTCCATGAGTGCGGCTGCTGCAGCGCCGAGCCCGGAACATAGGAGGGCGATAAGGCCCATACGGATGAGCTCGCCCTTCGGCGGGCGGACCTTCTTGACGAGCGTAACGGCAGCAGAGGCCGTTCCAGAGACCGCCGCCACCTTGTTCGTGGCCAGGGCGGTGGCGGGAGCAAGCTGGGGCGCGACCGCCAGAATGAGCGGAATAAGCACGAGCCCGCCGCCGCCAATGACGGCATCGATCCATCCGGCCACGGCAGCGCCAATGGTGAGAATCGTCCAACCGCTTAATCCGAAATCCATGTCCATCATTAAACTCGATTCCATGTCTGTTCGTACGAGATGGGTCATCGTGGCCCCGGGGTCTGCAGCACTCGGGGCATTGTTTAGCTACCTTCACGTACCCGCAGCCTGGATCCTCGGCGCCATCGTGGTCTCGGGAGCCATGGCCTTGACGACGGGCAAAGAACTCGCCGTTAACGAGCACTTTTATTCTGTCGCCCGCGGATTCATCGGAATGATGGCGGGCATACCTTTGACCTTAGTTCCTGCCTCCACCCTCATCGGCTTTGTGCCAGCCGCGGTGACGATGTCACTCATTACTGTTTTAATCGGCGTCGCTGGCGGTGTTCTGCTGCATCGTTCGCAGCCGAAGGATATTTCCTGGGAGACGGGTATTTTGTCGATGCTGCCGGGCGGGGCCTCCCTCATGCCGGCACTAGCTAGCGAGCTCGGCGCGGACTACCGCTACGTGGCGCTGACGCAATACCTGCGCCTTCTGGCGGTGTCGGTGTCGCTGCCTTTGGTGGTGTCGTTGTTGGATGCCCCCGCTGGTCACGGTGTCGACATGAGCGTTGACGGCGAGGTCACGTGGTGGATCGTACTGCTGACTCTCGCCATCGCTGTGGTTGGTGAACAGCTGGGCAAGCTGGTGCGTTTGCCAGCTGCTGCTGTTTTGGGGCCGCTCATCTTGACGGTGCTGGTTGCGCAGGTTATTCCAGCCGGCCACACACTGGAGCCGCTCTACGTGTTCAAGATCATGGCCTTTATGTCCATCGGCTGGGTCTGCGGTGGTGGGCTTTCGGTACCGGCACTGCGGGCCTTCGCCAAGCAGCTACCGGCGACGATCCTCTTTATCGTTGTCGTGATCGGCGTGTGCGCATTGACCGCACTGCCTCTGACCGCATGGCTGGACATAACCTACTTCGAGGCTTACCTCGCCACCTCACCCGGCGCGCTGGAGACGGTGCTTGCGCTGTCTGCGGAAGGAGGCGCGGGCCCAGCCGTGGTGGCCGTGCAGATTATCCGGCTCATCATCGTGCTGGTCATCGCCGGCTACCTGCCGCAGATTTTGCGGCTATTCCGCAAGCGCCGCTAGTGGAACCACCCACACTCCATCTGACCGTTGGAAAGCTGGTCCGCTGGGAATAACCACGATGAGAGCGGCCGGTGGCAAGGAGACCTTCTCTGCCACTCTTAACAAATGTGCCGCCGCGGCATCGACCTCGTTGTGCGAAAGTTTCGCTTCAAATCCCACCCACGAGCCATCCCTGAGTTCCACTATCGCGTCAATTTCTTCGCGGCCCTTCATATCCCGCAGATGGAAGACGCCTCGTGCCCTTAATGCTTGAGCATAAACGCGCAGATCGTGCACCAGTTGCGCCTCAAAGAGAATGCCCAAAGTCTCTAGATCACCAAGCAGTTTGTCTGGCCCAACCGCCAACAATGCAGCTGCCAAGCCAGGATCCGCGAGCTGACGCTTCGGCATCTGAACCATGGTTGTCTTAGATCTCGTCTTTGGTGACCACGCGGGCTGGTCTTCAACTAGGAACAAACGTGTAGCAAAATCATGAATAACGTTGACGGTTTCTGCTGCCGGCATAGGAGTAGCACTGCTGAGCTCGCCAATGCGTTTACGAATCGCTGCAGCGGTGGCCGGTTGAGCAACTAGCCCCGCGTAGGCGCGAAGAAAAGACTGGAAACGGCGCGGATCGCGGCGCGGACCCCCAAGTTCCGGGTAGTCGTGCTCGCTCATCTCCGTGAGGTAAGACTCCATCCCCTCTTGGGCATCTAGAGGATCAAGGTCGAAAAACTCTGGGAAGCCACCGGCAACGATCCAGCGGGCATAATCCGCCACGGTGGCGTCCGTCCCAGCCGTGGGATCCTGATTGCCGGAAATAATCGCGCCTAGTGATACGCGCTCAGCCAAATCTCCACGCTCTGCCAGGCTCAACGTACGCAACTGAATCGAGCGAATACGCCCAGCCCCCGAATGGCGGGTGGCATCGTCATCGGGTGTCGAGGAACCCGTGAGGAGGAACTGTCCCTTTTCTCGCGAGTCATCGACCGCATGACGCACTTCGTTCCAGATAGCAGGAACAACCTGCCATTCATCGATAAGCCGGGGCCGCGCCCCTTGAAGCCCTAGTGCCGGTTGCATGCGAGCAACGTTTGCTTCAGGAGTGTCACGGTCAAGCTGAATGACAGACTTAGCAAACTGGCGCGCCGTCGACGTTTTGCCGCTCGCGCGGGGGCCTTTCAGGAAGAGGGCTCCGGCAACGCGAAGGCCTCTTTCTACTTCTGCATCAACAATTCGCGGCAGGTACATACCAGGTACCCTAGTCCGAAAAATGGATAAATTACAGAGTCACTAGTGGATAAATCCAAGAGTCAGGTGTGGATAAATCCAAGAGTCTGACAGCTAGTCCAGAATCGTCTCGCGCAGGATCGACATCGGCACTGAGCCCAGAGCCAATGCCTGGGAGTGGAAATCACGTACGTCCATCCCCTGTTCGACTGCGGCGTCGCGGGTCTGCTGCCACAGGCGCTGGCCCAAGGCATAAGACGGCGCCTGGCCCGGCCAGCCCAGGTAACGGGTGACCTCGAAGGAGAGGTTGGCATCGTCCATCGCGGTGTTCTCACGCATGAAGGTCTTGACGTGGGACTTGTCCCAGACACCGGACGCGGTGCACTCCGGCAACGCCTTGCCCAAGTGGAGTCCGATGTCCACCACGACGCGGGCGGCGCGGAAGCGTTGGGCGTCGAGAAGCCCCATGCGGAAGCCCGGATCATCCATGTATCCCAGCTCCGCCATGAGTGCTTCAGCGTACAGAGCCCAGCCCTCACCGTGGCCAGAGTTCCACGTCACCGCACGGCGCCATAGGTTGAGGTCCGGCTGGGTCAGCGCGGCGCCAATCTGCAGATGGTGGCCCGGCGCGCCCTCGTGGTGGACGGTGGTTAGTTCCTGCCAGGTGTGGAAAAGCTCCTGGCCAGCCGGTACGGACCACCACATGCGGCCGGGGCGGGAGAAATCGTCAGAAGGCGAGGTGTAGAAGATGCCGCCGGTGCCTGCCGGATCGATGCAGCACTCGATCTCTTTAACCGCTTCCGGGATGTCGAAGGCGGTGCCGTCGAGGTCCTTGATCACGCGGTCCGCGGTGGACTGCATCCACTCCACTAACGCGTCGGTGCCGTGCAGCTGGTAGCGCTCCTCTTCGTTGAGTTTGCGCATGGCCGCGCGCACGGTGACGTCGGAGCCGTAGAGCTCGTGGGCGATTTTTTCTTGTTCCGCCTTGATGGAGCGCACCTGGTCCATGCCCCACTCATAGGCCTCGTCGAGGTCCACGGCGTCGCCGACGAAGAGCTTGGAGAAGCGCTCGTAGCGCTCGCGGCCCACCGCGTCCTGCGATGGTGCCTGCGGCTGCAGCTCGTTAGAGAGCCAATCGGCGAACTCGCCGAAGGCTTCCTTAGCCGCGTCCACCTCTGGGCCCTCAACGCCAAGGTCCTCGAGCATGGAGCCGGCGTCGGCAAGCCGCTCGCATTGCACGAAGACATCGGAGATCTGGCGCTGCGGCGCGACCATGCCACGCGAGGCCGCCTCGGTGAGGGACTCCTTGTAGCCGTTGAGCGAGGTTGCCACCTTCGACAGGCGCGAACGCAACGCATCAAGCTGTTCCGGGGTGTCCTTCGGCATGAGCATGAGGGTGTCGCGGATGGTCTGCACCGGGGAGGCAATGTTGTTAAGGCAGCGGATGTCCTCACCGGCATGGTGCAGGTCAAGATCCAGGCAGAGACGGTCGCGCAAGACGGCGGCGGTGACGTAGTCCACCTCGTCAAAATCGTCGTCATCGTCGGATTCGTCGGTGGTGTCATCGAGGGCATCGAGATCCGCCATCATCTCACGAGTGCGATCCGCCACGGAGGAGTAGTACTCCGGGGAGAAATCTTCCAACTCTCCGTCGAAGCCAGGAATTCCCCACGCGGTGGCAGCGGTGGGCGTGAGCTGCGCGAGGTCGTGGACGAAGTTATCGCACGACGCGTCCAGCAGCGAAGGCTGGCGCTCTGCGTTCTGGTCAAAACTCATAAGGGCGAAGTCTAACGAAGATCCAGGGGGTTGGGCCAACCCAGCGCCGCCTTATTTACCAGGTTGTTAGCTAATTGTTGCTCCACTTACTTCCCGGGCTCGTCCATGATGCAAATTGATCCAGGACTTCAGCTGGAAACGGGCTGACCACGAGCGCGTCGAGGAAGCGTTTTTGAACGAACCCCTCCTGCACCATTGCGGAGTACATGTTTATAAACGGCTGCCAGAAACCGTTGACGTCTACTAGGCCCACCGGGCCATCAAGGTTGCCTAATTGTTGCAGGGTAAGCACCTCGGTGAGCTCCTCTAGAGTTCCCACGCCGCCCGGCAGGCACACGAAGGCATCCGCGAGTTCCTCCATACGCGTCTTGCGCTGCGCCATGGTGTCCACGACCTCGAGCTTGGTTACCCGCTGGTGTGACATCTCGTAATCGACGAGCTGCCGCGGGATTACTCCGATGACGGTGCCGCCGGCTGCCAAGCAGGAATCCGCGACGATGCCCATCAGGCCCACGTCACCGCCGCCATAGACCAGGGTGAGGTTGCGCCGCGCGAGCTCCTCCCCCAAAAGGTGTGCGGCTTGGCCATAGGCTTCAGAGTTTCCGACGGCGGAGCCGCAGTACACAGCAACAGAATCCATGAACACCACTCTAACGCAGGCACACTTCTAGACTATGATGTCTACTGAATCCCAATTTCTATTAGACAATGCGGTCTGGTGAATTTATACTTGCGCCATGATTAAATCTGGTCCCGTGTTCACTCGCCCCCGCACCCCGGCGGCGAAGTGCCTCCACATCATTCGACTCAATCCCGTTGTGACCCGCAGTGAACTTGTCGAAGCCACGGGGCTATCCCAGCCCACGATTACCCGCGCCACTGCCGCGCTGCTGGGCGCTGGGCTGATTCGCGAGCGCACGGATTTGACTCAGTCCCGCGGGCGCGGACGCCCCACCGTGCCCCTAGAGGTAGCGGATAATAACTGGATGCTCGCCGGCATTGCGGTTGGTACCGCCTTTACCCACATCGCCTTCTTCGATACCAAGGGGCGCACCCTCCGCGAGGAAGACGTGGCTACCCCGGTTTCGCGTTTGAGTGCAAGCGATGTCATCGAGCACATCATCGCTGGTGTCAATCGCCTCATGACCGGCCTGGATCTCCGTTTGGTTTCAGTCGGCGTGACCACCTCCGGCAGCGTCAACGAGGCCGGACGCATCACTGCCCACAACCTGGGCTGGGACGAGATGGACATCGCCAGCCGTCTGGAGTACCAGTTCGGCGTTCCGGTTGTCGTGTCTTCCGTCATCCCCGCCATCCTGGGATCCGAAACGCAGTCCGCGGAGCTGGGCGCGGAAAAGCCCGTCATGGTGCTCTACGCGGATGACTCCGTCGGTGCTGCGCTCACAGTCGGCGATGAAATTGTGCAGCTCGAACTCGACGGTGCTGACGCCCTGGCCACGCAGGCGATACTGAATGAGACCGGCGGAGACTCATTCCCAGACGTGGTGGCGAATGCTAACGATCAGACGCGAGCGCTTCTCGACGACCGCGCGCGCTCCCTCGGCACCACCGCCGCTGAGCTGTTGACGGAGCACACGCCCGATACTCTCGTTGTGGCCGGCGGTGCCTTTTCGGATGATCCGGCGGCCCCGAAGCTCTTTGCTTCCGCCGTGCGCCAGGCCACCGATCACCCAGTGGAGCTGCGCATGATCCCCTCGCACACCGAAATTGTGCGCGCCTGTACCCGCGCTGTGGCGCTCGATCCACTGCTGCGCGTACCGCTGGAGCTCGGCCGCGAGGCGAAAGCTGCCTAAAAAGGGATCGAATTGATGCCCGTAAAAAGGTGGGCCTTGAGCCCGAGGCGCTGCGCGCCAGTGACGAAGTCGGGCCGATCATCGAAGAAGTGCGTGTCCTTGGCCTGCGCGCCCAGGGCATCGACGGCCACGAGGTAGGCCTCCGGATCTGGTTTAGCTACCCCGATATCGCAGCTCAGCGTCACGGCGGCGCATTCCTGAAGCCAGGTCTGCGTCTGGCGGATCCGGGTTCCCAATACCGCCGGCACATTCGCCAGGATGCCGACGCTGTGGCCTTGACCGATGAGGTTTAGCACCGCACGAACTACCTCTGAATCGGCGACCAGCAGGCGCTCGGTGTCCAGTTCGGTCGCGTAGCTGACGTCAAAGGGGGCCAGTTCAGTCAGCGCGCGGATGCGCCCCCAATATTGCGAATCACTCAGATGCCCGGCGTCATAGGCGGGGCGGAATTCTTCATAGAGCGACCAAAAGTGCTCTACGTTTTCGGGACGGAGGTAATCCTCCAGCTCAGCGTTCCCAGCGGGCCGCATGAGCACGCCGTAGAGGTCGAAGAGCAAAGTGGCCATGCGCCCAGTGTAGCCAGACCGCAATGGCGCCAGTCAGCGTGCCCGCCACGAAAAGCGGAAGCGACAGCGTGCCATGTGCCCACAACGTCGAGGTCGCTCCCACGAGGAACAAGCCGCCCACGCTAAACAGGGAGCGGCTCAGCGCCGTGGATGCTGCGGCCGCACCCAATAAGAGGGCAAGACCTGCAAACGGACCAAGCATGACGGCAAGAGCAAAGAAGAAGGTTCCCAGCGCCATGTTCGTTGCCGCCAGCCACGTGCCGCCGACCAATGCGATCACAAGGCCGGCCAGGGCACCGCAAATGAGCATCAGGCGCGTTGTAGTCATAAAAGAAATTCTCCCACCAACCGCAGGGGGCTGTGGGAGAATTCGTGCAAACTATATGGCTTCGTTACCGTTGCGCCAGCGAACCATCGATGCGCAGCAGGCCCGAGCCGTCATTGCCCACCAGCTTGAGCTGGTCAATGATCTCGGACACGGAGGACTCCTCCTCAACCTGCTCCTCGAGGAACCAGTTGATGAGACCACGGGAATCCAGATCCCCAGCCGCATCCGCGGTGCGGGCGATTTCCCGAATCTGCTCCGAGACCTTCTGCTCATGCGCGAGGGAGGCCTCGAAGGCATCGAGCGGGGTGGCGGCCTTGACGGAGCCGACCTGGATATCCCCCAGCTCGACGCGGTAGCCGCGGTCCAGCAGGTGCTCAGCAAACTTCTGTGCGTGCTCGCGCTCTTCCTCTGCCTGCTTGAAGAACCAATCGCGCATGCCCGGGAAGGACAGGTTGTCCATCTCGTAGGCCAGCTGGGTGTAAATCAGGGCTGCGCCGTGCTCGTTGATGACCTGCTCGTTAAGGAGGGTTTGCAGCTTCTCGTCCATGAAAGTGATTCCTTTCGTCTGTTTGGTGTTACCCACAATACAGAAAAAATTCGGGCACGCTAGCAAGGCGATCTTAAGCAAACTCGCACGTCATAAGACTTTTTCTGATAGGTTTACCTAACTCAAACCGGAAATCCTCTGGTAGCGCGCGAGGCTAACGCCATCGAGGCCGCGGAATTCCACCGCTATGCCACGGCTTGCGTACTTGTTCTCCACGGACTCGAGTACCGCGACGGTCGAGGCATCCCAAATATCGGCCTCCGAGAAATCCACGATGATTTTGTCCACCGGCAGGGTGTAATCGAAGGCGTAGACCAAGTCGTTCGAAGAGGCGAAGAAGAGCTGGCCGCGCACGGTGTAGACGTTGCCCTCCAGCTCCACCGACACCAGGTGCGCCACGCGGCGTGCAAAGGCTATCGAGGCGGTCAGGACGCCGAGGATCACACCGACCGCCAGGTTATTTGTCACCAGGGTGCCAATCACCGTCACGAGCATGACGAGGGTTTCGCTCAACGGCATGCGGTGAATCGTGCGCACCGAGTGCCAATCCACGGTGTGGAAAGACACCATGAACATGACCGCCACGAGCGCGGCCATGGGGATTTTTCCTACGGTATCGCCCAACACGAGGATGAGGATGAGGAGGAAGACGCCGGCGAGGAACGTCGACAAGCGCGTGCGCGCCTGGGATTCCTTGACGTTAATCATGGTCTGGCCGATCATTGCGCACACGCCCATGCCGCCGATGGCCGCGGCGAGCATGTTGCCGATGCCCTGGCCCACGGATTCGCGCGTCTTATCGGAGTGGGTATCCGTGAGGTCGTCGACAAGCTTGGCGGTCAGCAGGGATTCCATAAGGCCGACGAGTGCAACGCCCAATGCATAGGGAAGGCAGAGGAGAATAGTCTCCTTCGTCCAAGGTAAGTCCGGAATAACAAAACCGGGCAGGGAGGTCGGCAGCTCGCCTTGGTCCGCGACGTTGGGAACCTGCCAGCCGAAAATCACAGTGAGTGCGCTAACCACGATAATCGCGACGAGCGGGGCGGGGATCACCGTGGTAATCCGCGGCCACACCACCATGATGACGAGGCCTAGCGCGACAAGGGGGTAGACCAGCCACGGCACCTGCCACAGGTGGCTCAGCTGCGCCGTGAACATGAGGATGCCCAGGGCGTTGACAAACCCCAGCATGACGCTGCGGGGGATGAAACGCATGAGCTTGGCGACGCCCAGCACTGCCATCACTACTTGGAGAATTCCCGCCATCCAGATGGTCAGCAGCACGTACTGCAGGCCATGCTCGTGGGCAAGTGGTGCGATCACCACGGCGACAGAGCCAGCTGCAGCAGAGATCATGGCCGGGCGCCCGCCGGTGATGGCGATGGACATCGCCATGATGACGGAGGCGAAGAGCCCCACCTTGGGGTCGAGTCCGGCGAGGATGGAGAAACTTAAAACTTCCGGGATGAGGGCGAGCGCAACAGCAAGCCCGCCAAACACCTCCTTGCGGAAGCGGGCGGGCGAGCTAAAGGCCGCGCGGAAAGAACCGGCGGAGGCTTCTGGCATTAATGTCCTTCCTGGAAAGAGCCATCGCGCGTGATGACTGGCAGGACGGACCATGCGAAGTTGATCCACTGATCGGTCTTCTTCCACGAGAAGTCCGGCTCAAAGATGGTGGTCGGCTTCGTGTAGATCACCGCGGACTTGACCTCGGACGCGGTCTGCTCGAGCAGGTTGACCACGAGGTCGAGGGTCTTGCCGGAATCCGCCACGTCATCAACGACGAGGACCTTCTTGCCCTTGAGCGAATCAGTGTCCAGCTGCGGGTTAAGGAGAATCGGCTCCGGGAGGGTCTCACCGATATCGGTGTAGAACTCCACGTTGATAGCACCCATCTCCTTGACCCCGATGGCGTAGCCAATAGCGCCGGCTGGGATCAATCCACCGCGGGCCACGCCCACGATAAGGTCGGGGAACCAACCCGAATCCACGATTTCTTGGGACAGGGAGCGACTGGCCTCACCGAAGACCTCCCACGTCAGGTTCTCGCGTTCCGGGTTCCACCACTCCGGGGTGCTCATCGTCTAGGTCTCCTTCGCCAGATTGTGCATTTCCCTCAGTCTAATCATCAACCTCAGCGAAACGGTACCTCTCCTACCGTTCGGCGCAATTTGCGGGTGCGCAGCCGCTCCGGATTTTCCGCCAAAGCCTCCACCGCGCGCACCGCGCACATCACGTGTGCCTCCTTCGAATTGGAATAAAAGGCCTGCGCTTGGGCGGGAAGCTTGGGCACGGCATGCAGAGGGAGATCGGAGACCGACAGCAGCGTGCCATAAGGGATGCGGTAGCGGTAGCCGTTGGCGGCGAGGGTGCAGGATTCCATATCTACTGCCACCGCGGTGGAGTGGCGCAGCCACTCCCACAGATCACGGGAGGTGCGCCATTCCCAGTTGCGATCATCGGTGGAGAGCACCGTGCCGGTGCGCATGAGCGAATTGTCTTTTCCATAGACCTCGTCGACGGCGGCCTCCAGCATGCGCTGGATCTCCGGGATGGCGGGAATCGGGTTGCTGGTGGTGACGGTGCCGTCGAGGATGTGGTCTTCGCGCTGATAAGCATTGCCCAGGATGAGGTCACCGATGCGCATGCGGCCATCAAGCCCTGCGCAGTGGCCGATCATGATCCAGGCCTCCGGGCGCAGGACTGCCAAGCAGTCCGTGATGGTTTTGGCATTGGAGGGGCCGACACCGATGTTGATCATCGTGATGCCATCGCCGCCGGCGGTGATGAGATCAAAACGTGGCATCTGGTAGCGGGAGGTGAGGGTGAGCTCGTCGACGTCGAGAAGCACCGCGTCATTGGGGTGGATGGTCTCCCCCGTGGGCAGCACGAGCGCGGTGTAGCGGGAGTCTTCCCGCGCCAATTCGCGCAGCCCGAACTTGACGAACTCGGTGGTGTGCATGGCGTAGTTGGTGAACAGGATGTACTTCTGCACGGTGTCCACCTCGATGCCGGTGTAGTGCTCGATGCGGGCGCAGGCAATGTCGAAGCGCTGCGCACCAAAATGGAACAGTGGTTTTTCCTTGCCGTGGAAAGCCTTCCAAGCGCCGTCCACGATTCCGTCATGCACCGCATCGAGGGTGGGCCGGGGGATGTCGCCACGGTCCTGGGGAATCTGTGTAATCCCCCGGATATATTCCGGCGGGATGCGCTCATCCGATTGACCGACGTAGAGATCGCACGGGTAGTTGTTGCTAAGCCGCGTGAGCTGCTCTATCAGGTAATCACGAATCAGCCATGGTTTGGATATCACTGCCGAGTAGCGGCCCTCTTGGTCCACGTAGCCGAAGGGCTCGGAGCGGTCGATAGGAGTCCACTGACGCACATGCACGGTGATCTTTGGGTACACCACGTGGCGGTAGGCATCGTGGTCCCCTGAGGCCAGTGCTTCACGTGCCAGCGCACAGGAACTGTCATAGAGCTCGCAGAGACGAGCAACCGCTTCGTTGACGGAGTGGACATGCTGCAGGTCGGTCATGCCCGCGAGTGTATCCATGAAAGAAGCCCGCCGCGGTGAAGCGGCGGGCCCTATCCCCATGACTAATCCGGTAACGCGTACGGTGTGGAGCTCACCGCCGTTCCGTATTAGGCAAGCCTTAGCTTAGTACGAAAGTTGGATAGGGGTCAAGAGTAAACTGAAATTTCATGACCCCACTCCCCCTCGGTGCCCGCAGACGCCCACGCGGCGTCTACGAAGACGACTGGTCCGCGCGCCCTACCGCCGAACGCCCCTGGCCGGTTGTCTTGATCCACGGAACCTGCGACAGCAAGGGGATATGGCAGGTTCTCGCAGACATGCTCCGCGCCGCTGGCTGGGCCACCTTCGCCCCTGACTACGGGACCCGCGCCACTGGCCCCCTGCAGGAATCCGCTCGGCAGCTCGACGCCTACATCAACGCCGTCCGCACCGTCACCGGCGCGGAGCAGGTGATTCTCGTGGGCCACTCCCAGGGTGGATTATTGGCTCGGTACTGGATGCGCATGCACGATAGCGCGGAGTTTGTACGGCACGTGGTGTGTATCAGCTCTCCCAATCACGGCACGACCCAGGGTGGAATCGCCAGCCCCCTCTTTCGCAGCGAGAGGCAGGAGGAGGTGGCGCGCTCGCTTATCGACGGCTGGTTTGGCCCCGCCGGCATGCAGCAGGTCACCGGCAGCGAGATTGTTGAGGCCACGAACCGCGGCAGCGAGGTCGAACCCGGGGTGAGCTATACGTGCATCGCCACGCGCGCCGACGCCATCGTGGTTCCACCAAACACCTGTTTCCTCAATGGCCCGAATGTCCACAACGTCTATATCCAGGACATCGAGCGCCTTGCGATTATTCGCCACGAGGATATGCCCATGGATAAACGGGTATGCCAGTTTGTCCTCGAGGAACTGGAGCGGCTCTAGAGCTCCAGCTCGTCGAGAACCGCATCGAAAGCCGGCCCCACCTGGGTCCGCCACAGTGTGTCCACGCGGTCATCCGCGCGCCCTGGCCCTCCATTGATGGTGGCCACGCGCTTGCCCTGTTTCTTTGCCTCCAGAACGAAGCGGAAGCCGCTCATCACCGCCAGCGACGAGCCGGCTACCAGCAGGGAGTCAGACGCGTTGACCATCGCGTAGGCGGCGTCCTTTTTAAAAGTCGGAACGGGCTCGCCGAAATAGACCACGTCTGGTTTGAGGCGCTGTGAGCCGCACCGCACGCAGCCGGGCATGACATATTCTTCGACCGCTTCTTGGCTGAGGGCAACGTCGCCGTCAGGGTTAACGTCCTCTTTGTTGACTGCCCAGCGTTGGAGGTATGTCGGGTTGGCTGTGGCGGCGCGGGCGTCGTAGTCCGCGCGTGGTTCTTCGTACCCGCAACTCAAGCACACCACGTGCTGCATGTCCCCGTGCAGGGCAATGAGGTTGCGCTGCCCGGCTTCCTCGTGCAGGCCGTCCACGTTCTGTGTGACGACACCCGTGAGGAGCCCGGCGCGCTCGAGTTCGACCAACGCGTAGTGCGTGCGGTTGGGGTGTGCAGCTTGCATGACCCGCCAGCCGACGAAAGCACGCGCCCAATAGCGGTGCGAGGCCTGCGGATCGTGCAGGAACTCCTGGTAGGTCATGGGGCGGTGCCGGCTGAGGGAACCGCGCGGGCCGCGGTAGTCGGGCACGCCCGATTCCGTGGATACGCCCGCGCCGGTGAGGACCATGACGTTGCCGCGGCGCAGTTGATCGGTGACGGCGTCCAGTGCTTGTTGTGGGGGAGTCGGCTCAGCGATCTCGGCGACGACCCGGGAGATGGAGCGCAACGCGGACTGGTGAGCGTGGGCAACGGCGGGATCCATGGTGCCCCAGCTTACGGGAGAGCCTCCTCGTAGAGATGATCTGAGTCGAGCTCGCCATGGCGCGAACAGCGCGCGTTCCAGCCATCCGGGCGCACCTGCACCACCATGCGGCGCCCACACAGCTGGCAATAGCGCGGGACGTCCAGGCCCGCCGCGGCCGCCGGGTGCAAGGTGAATTCCTCGCTTAGTGGTTTCCCCGTGTTGGGGTGGAACAGCGGCTCATCGCCGGCAAGGACGGCGGCGGCCAACTCCGTCGAGCTGTTCATCAGAGCGCCTTGATGGGCAGATCGATGCGGCCGAGCATGTCGACGTCCTTTTCAATCTGCTTGCCCAGAGTGGTCAGGTAGTTGCCGGCGATGATGGCGTTGATGCCGCCGAGCAGCCCCTTTTCGGTTCCGTCATCACCCAGGGAGAGCTCGCGGCCGCCCGCAAAACGGAGGGTTACAGACGGCATGGCCAGGCGGAATGCGGCCACTGCGCGCAGTGCCTCACCGAGCGGGACCAACGGGTAGTTCGCGAATGGTGTGCCCGGGCGCGGGTCGAGGAAGTTCATCGGCACCTCGCAGGGCTCGATCTGGGCCAGCTGGTAGGCGAACTCGGCGCGGTCTTCTAGTGATTCGCCCATTCCGATGATGCCGCCGGAGCAGATCTCCATGCCGACTGCACGGACGTTCTCGAGGGTCTCTTTGCGCTCCTCCCAGGTGTGGGTCGTGACGACGTTGGGGAAGAAGGACTTGGAGGTCTCCAGGTTGTGGTTGTAGCGCTGGGCGCCCATGTCCTTGAGGCGCTGGGCCTGCTCGCGGGTGAGGGTTCCCAGGGATAGGGAGATTTCGATATCAACTTCATCGAGGATGGCCGGGATGGCCTCGGCAACCTGGGACAGGAGGTTCTCGTCTGGGGCCTTAACGGCCGCCACAATGCAGAACTCCGTGGCGCCGGTCTTGGCGGTCTTCTTGGCGGCCTCCACCAGCTCCGGGATGTTGAGGCGCGCGGCACGCACGGGGGACTCGAAAAGGCCCGACTGCGAGCAGAAGTGGCAGTCCTCCGGGCAGCCGCCGGTCTTGATGGAGATGATGCCTTCCACGGAGACGTCCGGGCCGCACCACTTGAGGCGGGTTTGATGCGCGATGTCCGCAATCTCTTCCAGCTGCTCATCCGGGATCTGAAGGACCTGCAGCAGCTCTTCTTCGTTCAGGCCGATGCCCTGCTCCAGGGCCTTCTCGCGTGCGATATCTACGATGCTCATGCGGGAAACCTTACTTGAACACCGTTCAAGTTGTGGTAAATCCGCGTGTTTTGTTCGGTCCGGACTAACCTCTAGGCCATGGAATCCACGCTCTACGACGACACCCTCGCACTACTTCAGGAGCTTATTCGCAATGCCTGCGTTAACGATCTCACGCCGGATTCCGGCCACGAGGTCCGCAACGCCGACACCTTGGAGCGATTTTTTGCAGGCACCCCGGTGGAGATTCAACGCTATGAATCGCACCCAGGGCGCGTGACCATCGTGGTGACCGTTCCGGGTGACCCGGGCAAGGAGCCGCTCACACTAATGGGCCACACGGATGTCGTGCCCGTGGACGAGCCGAAGTGGACCAAGCCGCCTTTCGACGCTGTCATCGAGGATGGCAAGCTGTATGGCCGCGGCGCGGTGGACATGCTTTTTATTACGGCGACGATGGCGGCGGTAACGAGGGACGTCGCCAAGCGCGGCAATCCCGGCGGCACCCTGGCCTTTGTCGGCATGGCGGACGAGGAGGCCCGCGGCGGTTTGGGATCCATCTGGATGGACAAGCACCACCCGGAGGCCTACTCGGTGCGCAACTGCCTCTCGGAGACCGGCGGTAGCCACCTGCCCGGCGCGCTCGGCTTCAACGTCGGTGAGAAGGGCGCGGGCCAGCGCCGCCTGCACGTGCACGGCGATGCCGGCCACGGCTCGACGCCCTTTGGCAAGGACTTTGCCATCGTCAAGATCGGTGAGGTCGCTCGCCGCATCGCCGCTGCCGAGCCGCCCGTGGCCACGGATGAGGTGTGGCAGGGATTCGTCAAGACCTTCCGCTTCGACCCCGCAACGGAGGCAGCGCTTCTCGACGGCTCCGCTACCGCCGCAGATTATGAGAAATTCGGTAATTTATCTGCCTACGCCCACGCCTTCTCGCACACGACGATTGCCCAAACCGTCCTGCGCGCTGGTGGTGCCATCAACGTGCTGCCCTCCCACGCCTATCTAGAGATGGACATCCGCCCCTTCCCCGGCCAGACCCAGGAGGAGCTTGATGATTTCCTACGCGAAGCACTCGGCGATATGGCCGCGGAGGTAGAGATCGAGCACCTTATTACCGAGGACGCCACGCAATCCTCCACCGATACTGAGCTGTGGCGCTGCATCGAGGAGACCGCCCACGAATTTTTTCCGGATAAGGAAGTACTGCCGGTGCTGGCGACGGGTGGTTCCGACCTACGCGTGGCGCGCCGCCACGGCGGCAACGCCTATGGTTTTGCGCTGCATGCCGAAGATCGGGACATGGCCAGCGCGAACTCGCAGCTGCACAGCCACGATGAGCACCTTTACCTGGAAGACTTGGAGCTGACCGTGAAGGCGTATTCTTCGCTGGTCGATCGTTTCCTGAGCCGCTAACGCAAACGTGTAAAAGCTGTGGCACAATGTGGCGCATGAGAAAAAAGCTTGTCCTGTGCTCCGTTGCTGCCGCCATCGGCCTGTCCGCTCCTACCGCCTCCGCCGACATGGTGGATGACTACCTGGCCAAGGTCCCGGCCGGCCAGATCTCCTGCGAGCAGGCCACCAAGTACTACACCAACCCGTCCGACTACAACAGCAAGAAGTCCCAGGCGCTCGCTGCCGCTAACTTCCACCCGCGCGGCGGCGAGATCCGCGACGCCGTCGCCCGCGCCGACGAGGCCATCGCGCGCTGCGGCCTGAATGGCGGCGGTGGCAACGCTGCTAACAATGGTGGTGCCCCAGCCAACAACACTGCCCCAGCTAACAACACCGCGCCTACCAACAACGGTGGTACCCCAGCCAATAACGGCAATAAGGCCCCGACAAACAACGCTTTTCCGACGATTCCGGTGACCTTCGGTAACTTCACCATTCACGTCCCGGATATCGTGGCGTACCTCAAGACCCTCGTCGAGGGCACCCCGCTGGCCCAGCTTTTGCCGTAGAAAACTAGCGGAAATACGTCCCCGCGTGCAGCGCGCAGCCAGTATTGAAGGCATGCCCGCACGCGGGGCATTTATATGCGGAGTACTCGGCAAACGTCATTGTTCGGCCGCACGCTCCGCACATGACGCAGAGCTCGTCCTTCGGCATGGGTCCAAAATCATGATCCGTTAACTCCGCATGGCAGAGCGAACACGCGAACCAGCCGCCGCAGGTGTGGCACTTGTTCGCAATGACGTCGACAAGCGTGTGCCAGTGGCGGCACCGGCCCTCCGCGTCAATGGCTCCGTGGATCATGGCCGCGACTCTAACAGCCGCGCCATCGCCCGGTAGGCCGGCGTGATGTCCATGCGCAAGCGGTTCTCCAGCAATTCCGCAGGGAAATCGGCGGGGAGAAGCTGTGCGGGGAAAGGCGGGGTACGGCGCAGCGCCGCGAAGGCGGCGGCGTGGCGGCGCGTGGTTTCGACGACGATGCCAACGTCATCGGTGGGCAAAGGGGGAACGTCGCCCAGCGCGCTAATACGGGCAGCACTGTCCTCGAGGTCCCACGCGGTGGCGATAACGTCGCGGGCAGTGTCCTCATCCACGGACCAGGTGCCGATAAAGGTTTTCTGCGCCCACTCCCCCGGCGCGTGGGCGCCCACCAGGACTCCAGGCCGCAACTGCCGGAAACCGCTGGCATGGGCGGCGCGCAGGAGGGCATCTCTTTCCGCGCGGCGATCCTCGCCGATATCGAAGATCACCGTGTGAAACGCCCCTTCCCACTGGAAGTCGCGCGGCGAACCTAGGTGACGAAACTCCGCAAGGTAGTCACCCACCATGGAATACACGGAACAACGCCCCACTCGGCGCGAGGATAGGTCGCCCGCGCGCACCATGCGTGATAAGTACGTGCGCGCGCCGGCCGGCGACAGACCCAGCCCAGTGAGGATCGGTGTCAGCACGGGCCCGGGGAGCTCCTCGCGGCGGGCCAACCCACAGAGGTATCCAAAAGTTCCTGGTCCAACGTCAGCCATGCCCCAACCCTAGGGTTTTTATGTGTCAGAAACAAACCGATTCGTATGTTTTGTGGCACACTATGTGGCATGAGTCTCAATCCACGCCTGCTCAACTTCCTCATCCTCGGCGTCTTCGACGTCGGCCTGGCCATCCTGCTCTTCCAGATCGTCGATTCCGCAACCAACAACCACGTCTATGCCTACCTGGCCGCTAGCATCGGCCCCCTTATCGGCGGCATCATCCAGCATGTGCGCCAGAAGTCTTTTTCTGGGATTTCTGCGTTGATCCTTGCCTTCAACGTTGCTGCAGCGTTGGCCACGCTGGTCGGTGGCACCGATGAGCGCCTCCTGCTGGTTAAGGGCAGCGTTGTTACCGGCATTATTGGCTTGCTCTTCCTCGGCAGCTTGGCCCTTGGAAAGCCCCTTGCCTTCTACTTTGGCCAGCGCTTTGGCACCGACGGCACAAAGGAAGGCGTCGCCTACTGGAACGGATTGTGGAAATACCCGACCTTCCGCGCCTCCCAGCGCTACATCACCATCGTGTGGGGCGTCGTATTCCTGCTCGAAGCCATCATCCGCGTCGTCGCCGCCTATTCCCTCCCCTTCACCACCGCCTACTGGCTGTCGAATGCGTTGCCCTTCGTGGCCCTCGCTATCTGCTTGACAGCCACCTTCGCCATTGCTGCACGCGCCCGCAAGTCCGCGCCGACCCCGGCCTAGCGCATGAGCCCCCACAGAATCTGCTCGTGCACGCGCGGATCATGGGGCAGCTGCCCGTGCTCGACGGGGGAAGATTCCACGTTGGCCACATCCGCGCCCGGAACAGCGCTCAACTCAGAGGTCTGATTCGGCGTCACAGTGCTATCCGCCGGCGAGTAGATGGAGGTATAGGTGACGCCGGGCGCGGTGTCCGGCAACTGGTTGAGATTCTCCATGAACTCCGAGCCCTCCAACTGTTGAATGCCGGCGCTGGTACCCACGAATTTGACCACGCTGGGGGCGATTTTGGCTGCCGTGCTTAGCGACGTTGCCCTGCCGCCCCACGTCGTCCCGTGAAAATTTGCGCCAATGGTGACCACGCGGTTCACTTCTTCGGGCGAACCGTAGAGCTGGGTGAAAGTCTTGGTGTGCAGGCCGCCCTGGGAGAAGCCCACGAGGTTTACTTTGTTTGCTCCGGTGACCTCCCGGATGTGCTCTATCTGCCTGGCTATTTCGCGCCCAGAGGACTCTAGATCCGCAATCCCCTTCAGGTAGTCATAAGCGTTCTGGTAGGCCACGTCCTCGGCGCCATAATCGAAGGCCCACACGCACATGCCCAGGTCCTTGAGCTTTGGGATGAGGTCGTTCCACTCGGCCGAGTTAGCCGAGGTTCCGTGCAGCAAAACGACCGGCTCGGTGACAGGACCCGTGGGCTGGCAGTCGGGATCGTTGATGCCGAGACCCTCCGCAGCGGAGGTCTCCATGGTTTGAGCATGGGCCGGAACGGGGGCCGCAGTGGCGAGGAGAATAGCGAGGAAGGCACGCTGCAGGAAGCCGTTTTTCATAAGGAGACAGCTTAGCGCCGATCCCTGAGCGTCTGCTGTACGGTTCCTGTATGCCTAACGACCTACCAGGAGGAAAGGCTGCTCAAGCTGCTGGAGCGCTTGGATTCTTTCTTTTGGGTCTGGGCGTGTTTCTTTGCTTCCTCGAATGCTGCGGGCGAGTCGAAGTCATCGTAGCTATCCATCAGCGCCCGCAGAGACTGCAGATTCGGATAGATTTCGCTGTGCCACATGTGGCGGCGCGTGCCATCGGTGCACTCCTCGTTTTCTTCACCGCCGGTGTGCACCGCGAAGATCATGGTGTCCTGGTAGAGCGGCGCGCCGGAATCTCCGTTGCACGTGCGCGAAGCAAACATGGAGCGCGATTGGATGAGATTATCGAAATCATAGCCTTGGATCTCCCCAGCGACCCCAGTCTCTTCGACGCGGACCACGGCCTCGGAGGCAAAATTGTGCATCCCCCCGTAGCCCACGAGGAAGAGCGAGTCATTGACGCGCAGTGGCCGCGAGGGCAACTCGAAGGCCTCCGCGTCCATGGGTTCCGCTTTCAGCAGGGCGACGTCCGACTTCTCTGCTACCGGGGTGGAGGCGAGCACCTTGGCACTGTCACCATCCGCCTGCGTGAGACGCAGGTCGCGGCCCAAGCAGTGTGAAGCAGTAAGCCACCAATCATTGCCGATGTACCCCGCGGAGCACTCGCGTTTGCCGCTTCGCCACAGCGCCGCGACGCGATCATCGCTGGCTGCAACCGTGCTCGTTGCCTGTAGAACCCCGGGGACGTTCGCAGAAGTGGGGGCGCCAAACAGGGAGGACGTCACTGTCACGATGATGGAGAGCAAGGAAGCGAGAATACCAGGGAACACAAGGCGTAACTCTATCAGTGAAATCGCATGCGTGCTCACCGCACACCACGGCATATCATTAGGACCTGTGATGAAGCGATTTCTCTCTCTTGCCGCTGCACTCTTCTTTCTCAGCGGCTGTTCCCTCGACCTCGAACCTTCCACGAATACCTCGACGAGTAGCAGTGGGCCGTCGACAAGCACAGCCAGCACCACTGCCGAAACAGCAGACGAGGGCCCACAGCCCACCCTCCCCGCTACCGAGGAAAACGTCGAAGGCGTCAACATAGATCAACCACAAGAGGAAGTCATCGGCTTCACCGAGGCCCCCGGCGCGGCGCAGCCTACTCCGATGGAGAAAACCATCGCATCGTGTGGAGACCCTTCGCTGCACGAAACCGGAACGACATTCTTCAGCGATGGAACCTCTGGCTGGACGCAACAGTGCTCGGACGAGATGCTGGCTGCGAATCCTCCAGTTCAAGAAGCCGCCGCGGTGTATGAAGCACCCGCCGTGCAGGAGAACTACGTTCATCCCGGCGCGTATTGCAGCGGCGGAAGCGGCGTATCAAAGAGAGGTGTCCCGATGACATGCGCACCCGCTTCTGATGGCAGGATGCGCTGGCAAAGCGCGTAACCTCATTCCGGCAGTTGAGGGCCTTTACCCTTCTTCCACAACGCAAAGGCGATGCCTCTGCGGATCAGTGCTGAAAGCCCCACGGGTAGGCAGCACAGGAAGGGCAAAGCGATGAGCATCTGGCCGACCCAGCCGAAGAGACCAACCGCCCCGATAACGACGAAAACGGCATCCAGGCGGAAATCTGTAATGACCTTCCGCTGCATGGGCAGGGAAACAAGGTAAGCAATTCCCAGAAACACGAGTGCGGGAAGAAGCACAAAGACTGCAAGGAAGCCACTCTCAGCATCAGTTCCTTGCGTATCGACGAAAAAGAGGGCCACCAGCAGCCCAACAAGCACGAACTCCACAAACGGTAACCGCAGCACAGGGAAATCTATAAGCCGCGGTGGCTGGGCGGAAGCGGGGCCGAACATACCGACAGTCTAGGTAAAATCATTTCCGCGTGGGCTTCGCCAAAGCTTTTAAGCCTTGCGGAGCGTGAACTCAACGACGTCGACTTCGTCGTCCTCAGCTAATCCGGGATAGTGAGTATCAAGCGCTTCATGAAGCTCAGCAAGAGAGCCAAAGCCATCTCTTCGGGCTTGTTCCTCCGTCAAGGACCTCCGCTGGGTAGAAACAACTGACGTGACCGCTGCGGGAATGGTGACGACCTCTCCGGATTCTTTCTCGAAGACAATCTGGGCGCTTCCTTCGTGGAAGGGATCATCCACCCGAATGGTTTGTTGCTTTTCTCCGCTTCGAATTGATTCCTCGTAGCCTTCCCACATATAGATGCGTTGCTCTTTGTCCATGTCACGCCAGTTATATGCGAACGGTAAGAGCTCTTCCACGGTGAGTGCTTCAAGTCCATTGCTTCCGCGCACAATGCACCGGATAGACGGATCAGTATCAAATAACACTTGGCGGCACTTTCCACAGGGCGAAAGCACCTGGCCAGTCGGGCCGTGGACGGCGACTACCGCTCGGATCGGATCCTCGGGATGACTAGCAGCGTGGTTAGCTAAGGCCGAGATTTCACCACAGGGGCCACCGAGGAAATGGTATGCGTTTAAACCGAGCACGTGTTTGCCGGATTCGGTCAGGAGGGCTGCGGCTACGGTGTGATCTACCCCGTCGTGGAAGCGCTGCGCATGGGTCGTGGCTACGGTCAGTAATTCTCGGAGTTCATTAGTAATCATCCTTCAAAGGTAGCTGTTACTGCCACAACTCCCAAGCCCAAGGGATCACAAATCTGTCACTGTCATTCACGGTAAATAAGGGCGAAAAACTTCGAATTTCTGGCCGCTATAATTCCCCGAAGATATCAATAACCCCGGCGATTTACTCCTACTTTCGTAGTGCAGGGATCGTTCCGGGGTTTTCAAAGCGCACATTATCATATCTATATGGATATCCAAGCCCAGCCCAAGTACAGCTGTCCCAGTGGTTTTCATCTGCGCGAATGAGCAGGTACGCCGATCATCCATCACCAGAAACGCTCTACCTTTGGAATACTCACCTCACGAAGACCTATCTTGCTGACATCGAACACCTGGAAGTACTCCTCCGAAATAGCATTCACAATGCCCTAACCGGAAGGTATGGCGAGCGATGGTTTGACGACGATCGAATACCTTTCAACGATGCAGCAAAGAAGAATATCCGCAAAGCAAAGAACCGGGCCGGGAAAAAGGATGCACCACTAGGAAAAATCATCGCTGAACTCAGCTTCGACTTTTGGCGCTTCCTCCTAAGCAGTCACTATCAGGCGAGCGTCTGGCCTCAGGTTAAGAAGGCGTTGAAGAAAACCCCTGGCAGCAGACAGCAGTTTGAAGATCTTGACTCCGTTGATAACGCCATCCAAATGGTGGCAAGCTTTATTGATCCTCATGCCGAAGCATGGATCAAGGACAATTCCCGAGTCCCCGATATACGGGCACAACGACCTTAGCTGTATACCGCAGGACAAAGCGGAAAAGAGCCGGGTTACTCGTAGCGAAGCGAGCTGAACATCCCGGTTTCCATGTGATAGGCGTTATGGCAGTGAAATGCCCACTCACCGGGGTTGTCAGAGATCAGGTCGGCGATCATGGTTTCACCGTGGCGGAGAAGGACGGTGTCCTTGCGTAGCCCGCCGCTGCCGGGCAGCGCCCACGTGTGACCGTGGATGTGCATGGGATGGGGCATCATGGTCCTGTTGCGCATGACCATCCGCAGGCGCTGGCCCGCCTGCACGGTCGCGGAGGAGGATTGGCCGTCGGTGAGAATGCTCCATTCATACGGCATCATCTGCCCGCCCAGGTCGATGCTGACTTCTCGGTCTGGTGTGTCCTCGGGCAGGAGTGCACGGTCTGCTGGCTTCAGGGAGGACAGAAGCAGTCCGGTGGACGACAACTCGGGGAAGTCGACATCGGGGTGAGGGGCCTGGCCGCCGGCGGTGCGGATGACGGCGAAGGCGCGGTCGTCTTTACCCACTGCCAAAGCCGTGAGCGGGAAGATGCCGTCGCCGAGGATGACCTCGACGTCGACACGCTCGCCCATCGACAGGTAGATCGATTCGGTCTCCCGGGGCTGGACGGGGAAGCCGTCGGTGTGGGTGACGGTCATGCGGTGACCACCGAGGGCCACCTTGAATATGGTGTCACCGCCGGAGTTGATAAACCGCAGGCGGGCCTTGTCACCCGGGCGAGCCTCGAAGGTCCGGTGAGCACGGGGGATACGTCCGTTGATGAGGTAGTGCGGATACATCACATCGCCGGCATCCCCGCCCAGTACCCGGTCCGGGGTGCCGTGCATCATATGGCCGTGGCCTCCCATCCCCTTCTTCCCGTTATGGTCGCCCGAGCCCATTCCGGTGAGCTTGTCGAGCTCATCGTCGGGAGTGCCCTGAATGCCATCGACCCAGTCGTCGAGCACGATGGTCCACTCGACGTCCTGGTCCTCAGCGTCTTGCGGGTCACGGACGATCAGTGGGGCGTGGAGGCCGCGATCAAGCTGCAGGCCGGAGTGGGAATGGTAGAAGTAGGTGCCACCGTGGGGGACTTCAAAAACATAGGAGAAAGACTCGCCAGGTTCAATGGGGTCCTGGGTCATGCCGGGCACACCGTCGGCTGCGTTGTGGAGTGCGATGCCATGCCAGTGGATGGAGGTGCTCTCAGGCAGTTCATTGGTGATATCGACCTGGAGGACGTCGCCGACGGTGGCCTCAATGGCCGTATCCTCGGTGTCAGAGACGTATCCCCACGTCTTGGCTTCGATGCCGCCGATATCCAGAGAGAGGGGCCGGGCGGTCAGTGTCCGGCGCACCGTCGGCTCACCGAGCGCAGTGGGGGTGGGAGTGGGGCGAAGAGAGGAACCTGGTGCCGAGGCAGCGGGTCCAGGGTCGCTGGTGCAGGCGGCCACGGCCCCGGTGCCGGCGAGGACGAGCCCGCCGAGCAGAAACTGTCGTCGGGGAAACGCGTTCATCATGATTTAACCTTCCTTGGTGCTAGATTTCAGTGACACGGGAGACAGGTGCAGGTGAGAACCCTGCTGAGCCATCACGTCAGGCGCAGGTCTGTGACGCAGGTGGCACCGTCGTCGGCGGTGGAAAACTCCGTGGTGCCGGTACGCCCCTGGTAGCTGACCTCAATCAGGCCGGCGGCATCATCGGGAAGCCAGAAGCCAATAAACCCGTTGTCGAAGGTGGTTGTCGCCTCGTCCACCAGCACCTCACCGGTCGCCTCATCGGTGATCGTGACCTGGATATCCTCATTGTCGAGTTCCCCCAGGCAGGTCGTGAGGCTGTGGTAGAAGCAGTCGTGGGTGGAGGTGAGATAGGGTGCGATCGAGACATACGTCTGATTGTCGGGAAGATCGACCACGACTTCCTGGTCATCGCTCGAGAGCAGCAGTTCATCGGCACGCACTGAGGCGATCAGATCCGTGGGACGCTCCGTGACCTTCTGCCGGTCGAGGTGATCAATGATCTCCACCGCGTCCATGCCGGCCAGGCCATGGGTAGTCAGGAATGTATCCTGGGACACCGTCCCGTCGGCGGTGGGTTCCGGGTCGGCGGCCGAACACCCCGTGAGGGCGAGGGCAAGGGCGGCGGCTGCGATCGCTGCTCGTTTCACGTCAATCTCCTTGGATCGTGGTAAGACCGTGAGAAGACACCGCCTCAAGGTCGATGCCATACCTTTATCTAGCACGGGTGCCTGACGGACTAGAAATCAAAACCCCTGCTCACAGCCTTATAACAGGGCGAAAAGGGGGCGAATTCGGTGGGCTGGGTCACCACCGGGACACCACCCCACAGCCGTGGGCGATGTCCTTCTACCCGCCCCGGGTATGCGGTGCAGGCAGTGAAATCCCTGGTGGCGCCTGCTGAACCGACCAGGGGAGGCGATGCCGCCGGCCCGGGGTGGGGCGCAGGGGTGACGGCGGTCGAAGGGTGATGTTTGAAGATTTGATGAAGATTTCCCCGCTGGGCACTGAGCGAGGGTGATATTCCCCCCTGGCCGGAGCGATACTGGGGTCCATGGCTAACCGCACACCGACCACCGCCACGCCCCCGGGGCGGGTGCTGGTCGTCGATGATGAACAACCCCTGGCTCAGATGGTGGCCTCCTACCTCATCCGGGCCGGCTTCGATACCCGCCAGGCGCACACCGGCACTCAGGCCGTGGACGAGACCCGTCGCTTTTCCCCCGATGTTGTGGTGCTGGATCTGGGGCTGCCCGAACTCGACGGCCTGGAGGTGTGCCGACGGATCCGCACCTTCTCGGACTGCTACATCCTCATGCTCACCGCCCGTGGCAGCGAGGACGACAAGATCAGCGGTTTGACCCTGGGGGCGGATGACTACATCACCAAACCTTTTAGCATCCGGGAACTGGTGACCCGGGTGCATGCGGTGCTACGCCGCCCGCGCACCAGCACCACCCCACCGCAGGTGACCACCCCCTTGATCGTTGGTGACCTCATCCTTGACCCCATCGCCCATCAGGTGCGGGTAGGGGAGACGACCGTGGAGCTCACCCGGACGGAGTTCGAGCTGCTGGTTGCCCTGGCCCTGCGCCCCGGCCAGGTGCTGACCCGCCACGACCTGGTCACCGAGGTCTGGGACACCACCTGGGTCGGTGATGAACGCATCGTCGATGTCCACATCGGCAACTTGCGTCGCAAGCTCGGCACCGACACCCGGGGCCGGGGGTTTATCGACACCGTGCGTGGCGTGGGCTACCGGGTGGGGCAACCATGAATCACGGACCCGGCCTGACCTTCCGCTTCCTGGCCGCCCAGGTGTTGGTCGTGGTGATTAGCCTACTGGTGGCCGCGGCCGTGGCCACGATGGTGGGTCCGACCCTGTTCCATGATCATATGTTGATGACCGGCCAGGAGGACCCCTCGCTGGAGCTGTTCCATGCCGAGCAGGCCTACCGGGGCGCCAACCTGATCACCCTGGCCGTCGCCCTGCCCACCGCCTTGATCAGCGCCCTGCTGGCCAGCCTGTGGTTATCGCGTCGTCTGCGCACCCCCCTGCAGGATCTCACCCGCGCCGCTACCAGCCTGACGGCCGGCAACTCCCGTATCCGCGTGCCCGCCGGAAAAGCAGGCCCCGAGGTCACCACCCTGGCGCATGCGTTCAACACCATGGCCGACCGGCTGGAACACACCGAACAGGTCCGCCGCCAGATGCTCTCTGATCTGGCCCACGAAATGGGCACCCCCTTATCGGTGCTCACGGTCTACCTCGATGGTCTCCAAGACGGGGTCGTGGACTGGAATAATGCCACCCACACGATCATGGCTGACCAACTCACCCGCCTGACCCGGTTGATGGAAGACATCGACGATGTCTCCCGGGCCCAGGAACACCGGATCGATTTGGACCTGGCGGAGGAAGGGCTCGGGAATCTGCTCCATACCGCCGCTGCTGCCGCGGGGGAAGCTTATGCTGACAAAGGCGTCGATTTACAGGTCGAGACCATTACAGACACCGCCCGGGTGCTCGTGGACCGGCAACGCTTCGGCCAGGTGATGAGCAATCTCCTGTCGAACGCGCTACGGCACACCCCGGCCGGCGGGCAGGTACGGATCAGCGTCCACCGACAGGGGGCGTCCACCGCACTCATCCACGTCGCCGATGACGGCGAGGGCATCCCACCTGACCAGCTCAGATACATCTTCGAACGCTTCTACCGGGGGGATGCCGCCCGCACCCGGGACAACGGCGGGGCCGGTATCGGTCTGACCATCTCCAAGGCATTGATCGAGGCCCACGGCGGCACTCTCACCGCCACCTCCCCCGGCCCCGGTCGCGGAGCGGTCTTTGCCCTCCGCCTCCCGCTGTCCCCTCCCGACAGTGAGGAGGCTGCTCGGTGACCACACCCTGCCCCGCGTGAGGGCCGCGACCTCGACCCATTGAAAATATACCCCCCTAGGGTATGCTGAAAATATACCCCCGGGGGGTATCTGCTAGAGAGCGGCATCGCCGCACCCCACCGAACCGAAGGAGCTTTCCCATGATCACCTCCCCGCCCCGCCTCTTGCCGATGGCCTCCCACGGCTGCAGCTGTTGCGGACCTGCCTCACGTGCCGACACCGCCTCCATCCCTGCCACCAGCGACTCGTCAGCAGGAGGGTCCTCCCCTAGCTACCAGGTCACCGGCCTGACCTGCGGGCACTGCGCGAAAAGCGTGACCCAGGCCCTTCAGGCCCTCCCCCAGGTCGACGACGTCCAGATTGATCTCGCTGCTGGTGGTGTTTCCACCGTCACGGTCACCGGTGTCGTACCTCCGGAGATGGTTCGCCGGGCCATCGAGGAGGCCGGCTACACCGTCTTATCCTGATCAGTTTTACTCATCATCTCGACCCCGACCGGGTTGAGCGAAAGGAACGTCATGAGCACTCCCCACCATTCGGGTGATCACCATGGTGATCACCCCGCTCCGGAAACAGACCACACCCACCACCCGGATCATGCCAGCCACGAACACCACGCAGATGCCGACACCCACGGCCAGGCGATGCCCCACGATCACCCGCACTCCGCCCTGGACGAAGACCACCACGTTCATAGTCACGGCGAACACGCCGGACACAGCACCGCAATGTTTCGGGACCGCTTCTGGTGGTCGCTGATTCTGTCCATTCCCGTCGCTATTTTCAGTCCCATGGTCACCCACCTGCTCGGCTACCACCTCCCGGCATTCCCCGGATCCACCTGGATCCCCCCGGTGCTAGGCACGATCATCTTCGGCTACGGCGGAACGCCTTTCCTCAAGGGTGGATGGAAAGAACTGAAATCCCGCCAACCCGGGATGATGCTCCTGATCGCCATGGCCATCACCGTGGCGTTTGTCGCCTCCTGGGTCACCACTCTGGGGCTGGGCGGTTTTGACCTGGACTTCTGGTGGGAGCTGGCCCTGCTGGTGACCATCATGCTGCTGGGCCACTGGCTGGAGATGCGCGCTCTCGGGTCCGCGTCCTCCGCGCTTGACGCGCTGGCTGCCCTGCTGCCGGATGAGGCCGAGAAAGTCATCGACGGGACCACCCGCACCGTGGCCATCTCCGAGCTGGTCGTCGACGACGTCGTGCTGGTGAGGGCCGGTGCCCGGGTGCCGGCCGACGGAACCATCCTCGACGGAGCCGCCGAATTCGATGAGGCGATGATCACCGGCGAATCCCGTCCCGTCTTCCGCGACACCGGTGACAAGGTGGTCGCCGGTACCGTGGCCACCGACAACACCGTCCGCATCCGGGTGGAGGCTACCGGCGGGGACACCGCCCTGGCCGGGATCCAACGCATGGTTGCCGACGCCCAGGAGTCCTCCTCCCGGGCCCAGGCCCTGGCGGATCGGGCGGCGGCGTTATTGTTCTGGTTCGCGCTGATCTCCGCTCTGATCACCGCGGTGGTGTGGACCATCATCGGCAGCCCGGACGATGTCGTGGTGCGCACGGTCACGGTGCTGGTCATCGCCTGCCCGCATGCCCTGGGCCTGGCGATTCCGCTGGTCATTGCGATCTCCAGCGAGCGGGCCGCGAAATCCGGGGTGCTCATCAAGGACCGGATGGCGCTCGAGCGGATGCGCACCATCGACGTGGTGCTCTTCGACAAAACCGGCACCCTGACCGAGGGTGCGCACGCGGTCACCGGTATCGCGGCAGCTGTCGGCGTCACCGAGGGCGAGCTGCTGGCCCTAGCCGCCGCCGCGGAGGCCGACAGCGAGCACCCCGTGGCCCGCGCCATCGTGGCGGCCGCGGCCGCCCATCCCGAGGCCTCCGGTCGGCAAATCCGTGCAACTGGTTTCAACGCCGCCTCCGGCCGGGGGTCCGGGCCACTGTCGATGGCGCTGAGATCCTCGTGGGCGGGCCGAACATGCTGCGCGAGTTCAACCTCACCACCCCGGCCGAGCTCACCGACACCACCAGCGCCTGGACCGGGCGTGGGGCCGGTGTGCTCCATATTGTCCGCGATGGTCAGATCATCGGTGCGGTAGCCGTCGAGGACAAGATCCGCCCCGAATCCCGCGCCGCCGTGAAAGCCCTGCAGGACCGCGAGGTGAAGGTCGCGATGATCACCGGCGACGCCCAGCAGGTGGCCCACGCCGTCGGTCAGGACCTAGGCATTGATGAGGTCTTCGCCGAGGTCCTGCCCCAGGACAAAGACACCAAGGTCACGCAGCTGCAGGACCAGGGTTTGAGCGTGGCCATGGTCGGTGACGGTGTCAATGACGCCCCCGCTCTGACCCGCGCGGAAGTCGGTATCGCCATCGGTGCCGGCACGGATGTGGCCATGGAATCTGCCGGGGTGGTCCTAGCCAGTGATGACCCGCGGGCAGTGCTGTCGATGATTGAGCTGTCCCAGGCCAGCTATCGCAAGATGATCCAGAACCTGATCTGGGCCTCTGGCTACAACATCCTCGCCGTGCCGTTGGCCGCCGGAGTGCTCGCCTCGATCGGGTTCGTGCTGTCCCCGGCCGTGGGCGCGATCTTGATGTCTGCCTCGACCATCGTGGTGGCCCTGAACGCCCAGCTGTTGCGCCGCATTGATCTGGATCCGGCTCACCTGGCTCCGACCGACGGGAAGGAGGAACACAGTGGGTCGATATCCCCCGTAACCGTTACTGACTGACCTTGTCTCTCGACCCCTAACTCACACCACCTTTGAAAGGAACGCTCATGAAACGCAGCATTACCCTCGCCGCCTTGGTACTGACCTCCACCCTGGCGCTGACCGCCTGCAGCGACGCCACCGACAACTCCGACGATGCCGACACCACCAGCACCACGACGGCAACCGCAGAGACCAACGAGACCCACCAGGAAGACACCACCACTGCCGACGAAGGGCACGGCGGGCACGACCACCCTGCCGACGGCGGGGCACCGCCGGCAGGCATTGAAGAGGCCGAGGATCCCACGTACCCGGTGGGCACCGAGGTCATCCTCACCGCTGACCACATGCCCGGCATGGACGGGGCCACAGCCACCATTTCCAGGGCGTTTGACACCACGACCTATTCGGTCAGCTACACCCCCACCGAGGGTGGGGCCCCGGTTACCGACCACCGCTGGGTCGTCCATGAGGAGCTCGTCGATCCGGGTCAGGCCCCCCTGCCCGACGGGGCGAGCGTTGTCCTGGATGCCGAGCACATGTCCGGCATGAAGGGTGCTGAGGCCACCATCGATTACTCCACCGAGGAGACGGTCTACATGGTTGATCTCACCGTCGACGGGATGACGATGACCAACCACAAGTGGGTCACCGAGAGCGAGATCCAACCCGCCGAATAGTCCACCCACCCTGAACCGCGAGACCAGACAAGGCACCCGCTCCAGAGTCGGTCATCAATCGCTGCCGACCATGCCGAAGCAAACCAGCCACACACGGAACCTGCACGCCCACAGGGCCCACGCTGAGGTAGGCCTTCTGTGTCACTGCTTCTCTTAGTCAGGGAAATATGCCCTGGAATGACCCTGGTGACAGGAGTTCATTCCAGGGCTTTGGGTGCTGTTGCAAAGTTGGGGCAGTAGGAAGAGCGACGTGAAATAATCACAGCCATGGGTATCTTCTCCGGTCGTCATTTCCCCCGTGACATCATTCTGTGGGCAGTGCGGTGGTACTGCCGCTAGGGGTGAGCGGAGTTAGAATGTAAATCCCGGCCGCTCAAGTTCAGAGAAACAAAGAAACCGAAGGTCACGAACTCTTTCGAGTTTGTTACCTCCGGTGTCGCAGTTTGTTCAACTGCTCAGCGTGCCCGGGGCGGGACTTGAACCCGCACGTCCTATAAGGACACTGGCACCTGAAGCCAGCGCGTCTGCCAATTCCGCCACCCGGGCAGGGTATTGATGTCTTGGCGACTAGCTAACCTTAGCACGCAGTCCAACAGATTCTACAAATCCGCTGGCAAACCCGAACTTTCCAGGGAACTATAGGCCGCGCGTCTACGTTAATTAGAGGAAAGCAACCTATACTGATCGCTGCTATACCTCTCCCTTGAACATCCCGAAAGGAGGACGGCGTTACCCTATGGCATTTCTTGACAAGCTCGCCAAGCTGGATTCTTCCCTGCAACGCGGACTGGACAACGGCATGGCCTTTGTCTTCGGCGGTAAAGTCGTCCCCGCAGAGATTGAGGAGCTTCTCAAGCAGGAGGCACAAGACAATCTGTCCCGCGGTGATGATGGCAAGCTTTATAGCCCCAACGTCATGACCGTCGGCGTGTCCTCCAAGGACATCGAGAATCTCTCACAGGACCGGGATGTTCCCAAGGATCTAGCTGATCAGCTCACCCGCTTCATCCGTAACAGTGGCTGGTCCCTCGCCGGGCCGGTCATCGTCCGCATCGCGGAGGAGTCGGGGCTGCGGACTGGGCAGTTGCGCGTGTCCTCTTTTTTGGATCACGAGCCCACCGAAGAAACCGGATTCGATGCGATTTTCCACCACGACCATGGTCAGGAGGACTCTATGACCCAGCCGCACAACGCCGACGAGGCCGCAACCACCGCCTTCATGGCCCCCACCCCGAATCAGCCGGCGCCGCAGGGCCCGGCGGTGACGCTCATGTTGCAGGACGGCTCCTCCCGCGTCTACCACGTGCAGGAGGGCTCCAATATTCTGGGCCGCAGCAACGACGCGGACCTGCGCCTGCCAGATACCGGTGTCTCCCGCCAGCACGCGGAGATCACCTGGAATGGCCAGGACGCCGTGTTGGTGGACCTGCAGTCCACGAACGGCACCACTGTCAACGACACCCCGATTGAGAACTGGCTGCTTGCCGACGGCGACGTGATCACCCTCGGTCACTCCCACATCGAGGTGCGCATCACCGGCCTCGAAGACCACGGCTACTAAGCCGCCCGGCAATTGTTCCCAGATTCTTAGCGTAAGGACTTTTCATGGATTCGATCGTGCTGCTCTCGCTGCGCATCGGCCTGCTGGTGTTGCTGTGGCTGTTTATCTTGGTCGCGCTCAACGCCATGCGCCGCGACGCCAATAAGGCCGCCGGCGTCTACCAGGCATCGTCCCCGGTGAAGGGGGCCCAGAGGCGTCGCGAAGCGCCGCGTGAAATCGCCATCGTGGACGGGCCGCTGCGCGGTTCCCACATGGAACTGGGCACGCTCGAAGACTGTACGATGGGCCGCGCGCAAGACTGTGACTTTGTCACCGGTGATGATTTCTCCTCCGGCCACCACGCCCGCCTCTTCCGCAGGGGCAGCGAGTGGTTCGTGGAGGACCTCGAATCCCGCAACGGCACCTTTGTTGGTGGCGTTCGCATTGACCAGCCAGAACGAGTCGGAGTCGGCTCCGATATCAAACTTGGCCGAACGACCGTGAGGTTGATGGCATGACTTTAAGCCTGACTTTTACTGCAGTGACGGACCGCGGATTGGTCCGCGAAAACAATGAGGATTCCGCCCACGCGGGCCCGCACCTGCTGGTGCTGGCCGACGGCATGGGTGGCCACGCCGCCGGCGAGGTCGCTTCCACCACCATGGTGGAGCACATGGCCTCCCTCGAGCGTGATCCGGGCGATAACGACATGCTGGCCCTGCTCGGCGCGGCGGCGGAAGACGCTAATGCGGCGATCCGCGAGCACGTGGACGAGCACCCGGAGACGGAGGGCATGGGCACCACGCTGACCGCCCTGCTTTTTAACGGCTCCGAGTTCGGCGTGTGCCACGTGGGTGATTCCCGCGGCTACCGGCTGCGTGAGGGCAAGCTGACCCAGATCACTAAGGATGACACCTATGTACAGTCCCTGGTGGATGAGGGCAAGCTCGATCCAGAAGATGTATCTTCCCACCCACAAAAGTCGTTGATCCTCAAGGCCTACACGGGCCGCCCGGTAGAGCCGACGCTCTTCATGCTCGATGCTGAACCGGGCGACCGCCTCCTGTTGTGCTCGGATGGCCTCTCGGATCCAGTGACGGCCTCTACCATCGAGCAGGCGCTGAAGCAGGGCACGGTCGAGGAAGCCGCCACCACCCTGCGGGATCTAGCGCTGCGCTCCGGCGGCCCTGACAACGTCACCATTGTGGTGGCAGAGGTCGTGGAAGCGGAGGGTGACGAGGACTCCCCCATCACCGTCGGCGCCATCCAAGGTGTTGTTCCGGAGCCGACGCACCCGGA
This sequence comes from Corynebacterium sp. HMSC068G04, assembly GCF_001814885.1. Taxonomy (NCBI): domain Bacteria; kingdom Bacillati; phylum Actinomycetota; class Actinomycetes; order Mycobacteriales; family Corynebacteriaceae; genus Corynebacterium; species Corynebacterium sp. HMSC068G04. The sequence continues at coordinate 112,646 of NZ_KV818349.1, forward strand.
TTCTTCCGCGAGCCGCGCCGCAAAGCTGATCTCGCCCCCAAAAGCCCAGGCCGCTGAGGAGAAGCCCCAGGAGGACCCACAGCGGCGGCCCCAGCGAAGCCGGATTGGGTGGAAGGTGATTGCGTGCCTTGCCATCGTCATCGTGCTCGTCGTCAGTGGCGGGCTCTGGATGAAGAATTATCTGGGCAATAACTATTACGTGGCTACGGATGAGGGTGGCACCCTCACTATCCAGCAGGGTGCGGATTATGAAATCTTTGGCCGCCCGCTGCACCACACGTATCAGAATGCGTGCCTAGGCAAGGACAATGCGCTCAAGCTCGGGCACGGAGAGTGCGCGGGCGACTTTGCGCCGTTCACGCTGAAGGATTTGCCCGAATCTGAACGTGCCGCTGTGGGCAACCTGCCCTCCGGCTCCTATGACGAGGTGCAAACGCAGCTGTCGCAGCTCTCGGACAAGGCGCTCAAGCCTTGCCCGAAGGCCTCGAAGGACGGAAAAGACGGAAAAGATGACAAGAGCGCGTCCAAAGGAAACTGCCGGGAGGTGAAGTAGGTGAGTAAATTCTTCTCCCGCGGCACCGAATTCGGCCTGCTCGTGCTGGCCACCGTGGTTTTCGCCATCACCTTGGTCAGCCTTGAGCTGTCCCAAGGCAACGTGCTGACACTCGATGTGCTCTACCTCATCGGCGGTTTCATCGGCGTCTTTGCTGTCGCTCACTTGGTGCTCTGTTTCCTGGCACCCTATGCGGATCAGCTCATGCTGCCCATCGTCGCGGTGCTCAACGGCACCGGGCTCATTCTGTTGCAGCGCCTCGATCTAGCTAATGGCGGCGGGCTGGCGGTGCGGCAGGTGATGTGGACCATCGTGGGCCTCATCCTCTTCGCGCTGGTGCTCGTCCTCCTGCGAGATCACCGCTCGCTGACGCGGTATTCCTATATCTTGGGCGCGCTGGGCCTGATCCTCCTCGCCTTGCCCCTGGTGTGGCCGCAGCCGCCGGGCGTCGACGCCCGCATCTGGCTGTGGCTCGGACCCTTTTCCATCCAGCCGGGTGAGTTCTCCAAGATCCTGCTGATTTTGTTCTTCGCCATGCTGCTGACCCAGAAGCGCTCGCTGTTCACGGTGGCCGGCTACAAGTTCTTGGGTATTTCCCTGCCGCGCCTGCGGGATCTCGCCCCCATCCTGGTGATTTGGGGCATCGCGATTGTCATCATGGGCATTTCCAATGACTTCGGCCCAGCCCTGCTGCTGTTTAGCACCGTGCTCGGCATGCTCTTTATGGCCACCAACCGCGTGAGCTGGCTGCTCATTGGCGTCATCCTCGTGGGCATCGGTGGCTTCGGCATCTACCAGGTCTCGGAGAAGATCCAGCAGCGCTTCTCCAACTTCCTGGATCCGCTGGCTAACTATGATTCCACCGGCTACCAGCTCTCCCAGGCGCTCTTCGGCATGTCCTCCGGCGGTATTACCGGCACCGGCCTAGGCCAGGGCCACCCGGACATGGTGCCGGTGGCGCATTCGGACTTTATCCTGGCCGGAATCGGTGAAGAGTTCGGGTTGGTTGGCCTCGCCGCGGTGCTTGTGCTGTTTGCCATGCTCGTCTCCCGCGGCTTCCGCACCGCGCTGACCTGCCGCGATACCTACGGCAAGCTGGTCTCTTCAGGGCTGGCCCTGACGCTGGCCGTGCAGGTCTTCGTCGTTACCGGCGGCATCTCCGCGCTGCTGCCCATGACGGGCCTGACCACGCCGTTCATGTCTGCGGGTGGTTCCTCTCTCATGGCTAACTACATGCTGCTGGCCATCCTGCTGCGCATCTCCAACGCGGCACGCCGCCCGGCGCGCGAGCTGAGCTCAAACGCACCCACTGACACGTCCATGTTCCCCGCCGTCCAGGAGGCCACGCGATGAATAGATCGATCCGCCTCGTTTCCCTCTTTGCCCTGATCCTTACCGCCGTCCTCCTGGTGAACCTCACGGTGGTGCAGGCGTTTTCGACGGATAAATACGCCCACAACCCCAAGAATGTTCGCGGCTATCTGGAAATGCGCACGACCCCGCGCGGCCAGATCTTCGCCGGCGATACGGTCTTGGCGCAGTCCACCGCGGATGAGAACGGCAATTACTCGCGTTCCTACCCCACCGATTCCCCGGCCTTCGCTGATATCACCGGCTACCTGTCGGAGCGCTTCGGCGCCTCCCAGCTGGAGGCCTCCCAGAATGACATCCTCAATGGCAAGGATGATTCGCTGCTGGCGCGCAATTGGCTCGATATGTTGTCCGGCAAGCCGCAGAAGGGCGCGAACGTCGAGGTCACCGTCGATCCGGCCCTGCAGCAAACCGCCTACGATCAGCTCGCTGGACCGGGTTATAACGGCGCGGCCGTGGCCATCCAGCCCTCGACGGGCAAGATTTTGGCCATGGCCTCTTCCCCCAGCTTCAACGTCTCCGACCTGCTCGGTGATAACGCCGGCGAGAAGTGGGAGCAGCTGCAGAACCAGGAAGGCACCCCGCTGGTCAACCACGCCACGCAGGACACCCTTCCGCCCGGGTCCATCTTCAAGATCATTACGACTGCCGCAGGCCTCAATAACGGTTTCAATCCGAACTCCACGCTGACCGGCGCGGCGTCCATTACGCTGCCCGATACCGTCACGGAGCTCACCAACTACGGCAACCAGTCCTGCGGCGGCGCGGATAGCGTCACCCTGCAGACGGCCTTCGCGCTGTCCTGCAACACCGCTTTTGTGCAGATGTCGGAAAGCATCGGCGCCGATGAGCTGCGCAAGTACGCCGAAGGCTTCGGCGTGGGTGAGAAGTACTCGTTGGGTGTTAATACTTCCGCCGGCGCGCTCGGCGAGCTTGGCGACGGCGCCCAAGTCGCCCAATCCGCCATCGGCCAGCGCGACGTGACCATGTCCGCCCTCCAGGCAGCCATCATGGCCGGGACCGTGGCTAATAAGGGCAAGCGCATGGAGCCCTACCTGGTCAACCGCATCACCGATGCCCAAATGAATGAGCTGCGCACCACCACACCGCGCCAGGCCGCTGAAGCTGTGGATGAAGAAACGGCTAATACCATCAAGGACCTCATGTTCGCTTCCGAGCGCAGCACCTTCGGCTACGACGGAAACGGTTTTGCCTCGAAGACCGGCACCGCTGAGCACGGTGAGGGCCTCGCCCCGCACGCATGGTACGTGGCCTTCGACCCGGACAAGGACATCGCGGTGGGCGTCGTGGTCAAGGACGGCGGGCACCTTGGCCAGAATGCCACCGGCGGCCAGGTCTCCGCGCCTATCGGCCGCGCCATCCTGCGCGCATACGGAGGTGAGCAGTAGTGAATAGTGCAGATAACAAAAAGCACCTCCAAGAACTGATCGGTGAGGACTACCAGCTGCAGTGGATCGTCGGCCACGGCGGCATGTCCACGGTGTGGCTGGCGGATGATGTGCGCAACGACCGCGAAGTCGCCCTCAAGGTCCTGCGCCCCGAGTTCTCCGACAACAACGAGTTTCTCTCGCGCTTCCGCAACGAGGCCAAGGCGGCAGAGTCCATCGATTCCGAGAACGTCGTGGCCACCTACGACTACCGCGAGCTCGAGGACAACGGCCGCACCTTCTGCTACATGGCCCTGGAGTACATCCGCGGCGAATCCCTGGCAGACCTCTTGGCACGCGAGGGCGCGCTGCCGGAGACCCTGGCGCTCGACGTCATGGAGCAGGCCTCCCACGGCCTATCCGTGATCCACCACATGGGCCTGGTGCACCGCGATATCAAGCCCGGCAACCTCATGATTACCCAAAACGGGCAGGTCAAGATCACTGACTTTGGCATCGCCAAGGCCGCCGCCGCCGTGCCGCTGACCCGCACCGGCATGGTCGTCGGCACCGCCCAGTACGTCTCCCCCGAGCAGGCCCAGGGCTACGAGGTCGGCCCAACTTCGGATGTCTATTCACTCGGTGTGGTGGGCTACGAGATGCTGGCCGGCAAGCGCCCCTTCAGCGGTGATTCCTCGGTATCGGTGGCGCTGGCACACATTAGTCAGGCGCCGGAGCCCTTGTCGACGTCGATTAGCGCGCCCACCCGGGAACTGATCGGCATGGCCCTGCGCAAGGACCCCAACACCCGCTTCGCTGATGGCAACGAGTTCACCAATGCGATCTCGGCCGTACGCCAGGGCCAGCGCCCGCCGCAGCCCAAATCCGCGGCGCTCGCACCCATCGCTGCTGAACCTTCTCCCTCCGCCTCGACGGAAATGCTGGCCAACATGGCGCACCCCACCACGGTGCGGCCAGCCGTCCAGCCTTCTACACCAGAGCCGGAGGAGCGCCCCGCCAAGAAAGGTGGTTTCGGCACCGGGTTGCTCATCGCCGTGGCCATCGCCGCCCTCGTGGCCGTCGGACTCATGGCCTACCGGATGTGGGGGAACACGGCACCGACCCCACCACCAGCGCCGACGGAGGTCATCGTGACCGAGACGGTTGTGCCGGAGACGACAGAGGAAGAGGAAACGGAAGCTCCCGAGACTGTCGAGATCACCACCGTCGAGGAGGAACCAACCCGGGTCACCGTTACCACGACGCACTCGGTCATCCCCGCCCCGCCGGTGACCACGGAACACACGACCCATCAGGACCCGCCCGAGTTCCCTACGGAGGAGACGCAACCGCAGGTCAATGACAGCCCAACGCCCGCGCCCGAACTAGACTCACAGAGCAACCCCACCGAAGAATCCGCACTACAGGGAGGCCAGTAACCCACCATGGTCAGTGATCGGTACCACCTCCGCCAGTCCATTGGCACCGGCGGCATGTCCGAGGTGTACGAAGCCGAGGACTCCGTTTTGGGGCGCACCGTCGCCATCAAGATGCTGCGCCCCGACATGGCGCGCGACGTCAACTTCCGCGAGCGTTTCCGCCGCGAGGCCCAGAATTCCGGCAAGCTCAACCATCCGAACATCGTCGCCGTCTTCGACACGGGTGAAAAGGACGTCGATGGCCTGATGGTGCCCTACATCGTCATGGAATACGTGCAGGGCCGCACCTTGCGCGACATCGTCCGTGAGGATGGCCCCATGCCGGTCGAAGAGGCAGCGCGCGTGCTCAAGCCGGTGGCAGACGCTCTGCAGTCTTCCCACGAGGCCGGGATTATCCACCGCGATATTAAGCCGGCCAACATCATGCTGACCAACACCGGCCAGGTGAAGGTCATGGACTTCGGCATCGCCCGCGCGCTGGATGATTCGACGTCCGCGATGACGCAGACCTCCGCGGTGATCGGCACCGCGCAGTACCTCTCGCCGGAACAGGCCCGCGGCAAGCCTGCCGACGCCCGCTCTGACGTCTACGCTTTGGGCTGCGTCATGTATGAAACGGTTACCGGCCGCACGCCGTTTGAAGGTGAAACACCTTTTGCGGTGGCTTACCAGCATGTGCAGGAGGATCCCGCACCGCCCTCGGAGCTCATCACCGAAGAGCTGACGGAACGGCAGCGCCTCGGCGTCGACGCCGTCGTGCTCACGGCGATGGCCAAGCACCCCGCGGACCGCTACCAATCTGCTTGGGAAATGGGCGATGACCTCGAGCGTTTGGCCCAGGGCCAGCTGCCGGAGGCAGCACGCTCCCACGTCAACGATGAGGATCACCCCACCACGATGGTGGCACCCGTGGCCGCGCAGCACCGCGCACCGGTGGCCTCGACTCGTCCCTCTGAAGACGATGAGTCCGGCTCCGGTCTGAAGTGGCTGGCGGCGCTGCTCGCGGCCTCTCTCGTCGCCATCATTGGTTATTTTGCCTGGGACTTTTGGGATAGCTCCCGCCAAGAGGCCCGCGAGCGCGAGCAGGAGCAGCATGAAGCAGCCCAGCGCGCGAACATGGTGACTATCCCGAAGGTGGCCAACCGCCCGCGCAACGAAGTGGTAGAGGAACTAGAGAAGCTTGGCCTGCTGGTAAGCATCAACGAGGAAGCCAGCCCCGATGTGCCGCGCGGCAAGGTCATCCGCATCAACCCTGCGGAAGGCTCAGAGCTGCAGAAGAACTCCTCGGTCACGCTGACGGTGTCCTCCGGCAAGGAGGTCACCGAGGTCCCGGATCTCACCGGCATGAAGCTGGATGAAGCCACCGCCGCGCTGGAGGAAGCCGAGCTAGAGCTCCACACCGACGTCGAGCAGGTGAACGATGAGGCCCCTGCGGGCGAGATCATTTCCCAGAACCCGGCGGGCGGTACGCAGCTGTCCAAGGGTTCGAAGGTGCGGATCACCGTCTCCAAGGGGCAGAAGGAAGTCAGCGTCCCGGATGTCAGCGGTATGGATCGTGACCGCGCGGTCGAGATGCTGTCCTCCATGGACTTTGACGTCAACGTGAACTCGGTGGACTCTGAGCTTCCGGAAAACCAGGTGCTCAGGGTCGTCGAGAAGGGCCAGAAGCTGCCCAAGGGCAGCCAGGTCACCCTGGAGGTCTCGAACGCGATGCTCATCCAGGCACCGGACCTGACGCATTCCACCCAGCAGGAAGCCGAATCCGCGCTGCGCGCCAAGGGCTGGTCTGGCTCCCTCGACGTGGGCGAGCGCATCCCAACGTCTAACCCGATCGACAGCGACAAGATTGGGTGGGCGTCGGCAAGCCGCGGCGATGTCATCCGCAAGGATGCGACCATCCACGTCCGGTTCTGGGAGTTTGACCCTGCGGCGCTGCTGCCGCAGTAGCTCTAATTGCCGCAGCTGCTAAGGTATTCCACAGATTAACCCCCCTATTCTTCGTGAAGGTGTAACAATGCCAAAGTCCAAGATCACGACGGAGGGCTCCGCACTCCCGCAGTCCTCCAGCTCTGCTACTAACCGCACCCCGGTCAAGATCAACTCTGAGGGCACCCCGAAGTGGTACATCGCCATCATGCTGGGCCTCATGCTCCTCGGCCTGCTCTGGCTGGTCGTGAACTACCTGGCGGGCGAGTCCATTCCGTTCATGCAGGAGCTGGGCCCGTGGAACTACGGCATCGGCTTCGGCCTGGCCATCATCGGCCTGTTGATGACGATGGGCTGGCGTTAGTTTTCATCGCCGCCAATGAACTCCTCGAGGTTCTATAGCATCGCCGGTGTCGGCTGCATCATTCTGGTGATGCTCACCGTCACGGTGGACAAAAGCTTCCTCACCCCTGGCGCACTCGTACTCGCCGGCCTCGGTGTCACGCTGACGCCGCTGGCCCTCCGCTACCCTCTTGTGGCGGCCTGCGGGTACGGTGCGCTTTTTGCGCTGACGGTGTGGCTCTCGGAGTGGCGGTCTTTCCTGCTCTTGGCGTGGAGCCCCGTCATCGTGGGCATCGTGGCGTTTCGCACGCGCTGGCTGTGGGCGGTCCTTCCAGCGGTGGCGTACACCTACCTCGTCACGACGGATCCTGCGAACAACTATCTTCCGGATTTCGATCCCTTGAACCTGTCGCTGCCTCTCATCTTGTATGCGGTAGCCATCGTTATTGGGGCCGCGCTGCGCAAAACCCGGGACCAGCGTCTCGCTGCTGAACAGCGCGCCGCCCAGCAGCGCGAGGCGCTGATGACCGCACTGCACGATTCGGTGGCTGCGACGCTAACCTCCGTGGTCATGCGCTCCGAAACCTTGGCGCTGACCCAAACGGACCCTTCCGCGGCTGACTCCGCGGAAGCGATTGCTAACGACGCCCGCCGGGCCATGGGCGAGGTCCGTGATCTATTGCGCGTGATGAAGAATGAGAGCGTGACTCAGGGAGTTAAGTCCTTGGAAGAAGACCTCGACACCATGGTTAGCTTCCTGAGCAGCCACGGCTTCCACTGCGAAGCACAGATCAATGTAGGCAAGAACGGTGAGCTCGCGCTACCGGAAAAGCTCTCCCTCGTGTTCTCTGAACTCGCCATTAACATCCTCAAGTACGCTCGCCCTGAATCCCGTGTGAGCATCGAGGCCACCGGCAGCTCCAAATCCATCGACCTCGTGATCACGTCCGAGATTGCGGCGCAACAATCACGCCAGTACATGACGACGAACCTGGGCTTGGGGGAAATCGCCCGCCGCGTTCGCAGGATGCACGGCAGCTTCGGCAGTGGCAAAGAAGGCAATCTCTGGGTCACACGCCTTTCTCTACCGGCCGCCTGCCTAAGGAAAATATAGTAAGATTGCCCGATAGTCCGCTATTTCTTAGATTTTAAAAGGTTCGACATGCGTACTTCCCTAGCCGTTGCCGCCGCAGCACTCGCGCTGTTCTCGGCACCAATTGCCAGCGCTGCTGAGACTCCTGTTGAAGCTACCGCTGCAACCACCGCAACTGAGAGCACTGAGTCCACCGGATTCACCTTCTACAGGTCGTACGCGAGCGAATTCGCCGACCACTTCCGTTGCTCCACCAGCCCCCAGCGCTGGTGGTGCGGCTAAACTGTTTCTCCATGAGCATTCGGGTTTTCCTCGTTGATGATGATGAGCTCGTTCGCTCGACGCTCCGCGTCTATTTCCAGACCACCGAAGACATCACGGTGGTCGGTGAGGCAACCAATGGTGCGGATTGCTTAGCGCAGATTGAAGAAGTCAATCCGGACCTCGTCCTCGCCGATATTCACATGCCGCACATGGACGGCATTACGCTGCTCAAGCACCTTAATTCTGGACCGAATCCCCCGACGTTTTTGGCGGTGACCGCCTTCGACTCGGATGACACGATGCTGAAGATCCTGCGGGCGGGCGGCGCGGGTTATATCTTGAAGAACCAACGCCCGCGCTCCATCATTGAGGCGGTTCGAGCCGCTGTGGAAGGTGGCACCGTCGTGGCGCCCGCCGCCATGCACCGTTTGGTCGACTACATCGGTGAGCCTGCCACCCCACGCGATCCCGTCGCCGCCGCCATTGAGAGCCACGAGCTTCACGACGCCGAAATAGCCGTCCTCAAGCTCCTCCTCGCCGGCAACTCCAATTCAGAGATCGCCGCCGCCACTCATTATTCGGAATCCGCCGTGAAGAAGCATGTCTCACGCCTCATCACCATCTTCGGCGCCAGCACGCGCCTAAACCTGGTGACCAAAATTCTAGGTGGCGCTGGCTCCTAAGTAGGGATCGCCGATGTTGCGGGAGCCACCCGGTGGCTTCCGCTTCAGCATGTGTTTGGGATTGGGGTTTAGGTATCCGGCGGGGCTGCGTCGAGTACGTCCCCGTTAGCCTGCTGCTGCAATGCAGCTTGTGCCGCTTGGTATGCCGGCTGAGACGTAATCGGCTCCGCCCAGGG
>NZ_KV818350.1:0-298 GCF_001814885.1 Corynebacterium sp. HMSC068G04
GCGATATCGCCGTCAACAGCGCGTTTGGCTTTCGCGACTTGCTCTTTGATTCCGCGCAGGCTGCGCCTAGCCCGGTCGTGAGAGTACTGGTAATGCGTCACCGAATTTGGGGTAGCGTGCTTGCGCCCATCACTTGCCGAGGCTTGCGTCCAGATCTGGCCGTGGGTGTAGTCTTCACCGGGGTTTTCTCGCCGCCAGGTTTCGATCACCTCAGGCACGGTGGGGGTTTTCACCGACAAAATGTAGTGCAGCCCTGCATCTATCAATGCTTGCTTGTTCGCCGCGGAAAACATGCCCG
>NZ_KV818351.1:0-323 GCF_001814885.1 Corynebacterium sp. HMSC068G04
ATCAGGTGTCTACCTAACAGGGGTCAGGTCCGCTCTACTCCACGGTCACAGCCGATAACGTTGCGGAGTTCTACACGGCCCATGACGGTGAATTCCTCTTCAGCGTGCCACTGCCGATCACGTTGAGTCACAGACCACCAGGTGGTCAGATCAACATCAACCTCGTTGAAGGAATGAAACACCGCCAACCACCACGGATGAACCCGAAACTATCCAAACCCCGGCCGAAACGCAGGCAACAACCATAAATCGCTAGAAGTGTCCAAGACCTCCATGGATTCCGTGTCCAAAAAGACACCGGACTCCATGTCCAAAAACCCTAT
>NZ_KV818351.1:423-12145 GCF_001814885.1 Corynebacterium sp. HMSC068G04
ACTCCATGTCCAAAAACCCTATGGACATAACAGTTCCGGGCTAGAAGTTCCGGGCTAGAAGTCGTTTTAGAGGGGACGAACCATGTTGTGTTCCTTATTAGTCAACGACTGGAACAGAGCGAAAACGACTAAACCCACCGCGGTGAAGCGGTGGGTTTAGCTATGCGGAGCAGTTTCGCAAATGATTTAAGCTAGATTCGCAAAACCGTCCCTAAATTTTGTCGGACTAACAGGATTTGAACCTGCGACCCCTACACCCCCAGTGTAGTGCGCTACCAAACTGCGCCATAGTCCGCCGCCGCACCATTAGGTGCAACTGCTACAGATTACACTAGCGGTATTCGCTTCGACAAATCCCAGTTCAACCTTTGTTTTAGCGGCAGCTAAAACTCTCCGGCGGAATAGACCCACTGCCCGTTTTGGCGGTGGAAAGAGGAGCGCTCTCGCTGCGAGCCCTTCGCGGCCCCCTTGTAAAAGGCTTCGAATTCAACGATGCCGGTCTGGTCCAAGGGGCCGCCGGCGACGGTGTCGATAATGTCGAGGCGGTAGAAGCGGATCCCAGTATCCGCTAGATCGAGGCGCTCGGGGCGGGTTTCGGGGTCCCAGGTACGCAGCAAATAATCCTCGTCGCCGGCGACGAAAGCGCTGAAACGCGAGCGCATCAGGGTCTCCGCTGAGGGGGCGGGTGTGCCGGCATGGTAGCGCGAGCAGCACTCGCCGAAGCTTAGGCCGGTACCGCAGGGACAGCGGGCGGCAGGGTCAAGTGGGTTAAGAACAACCATGGGCGGCTTATTCTGCAGTGGTTGCCACGGTGGTGGCGATGTCCACAGCGAGGAGGGAATCGATGGTGGTGGAAGCGGCGGCGTCGGCAAGCGCGCGTTGTTGATCGGCGCTCAGAAAGCCAGGAAGCGTCACCGTACGTGTGAAACGAGATTCGGATTCTTGGTTAACCCTGACAGATACCGCTTCGAGCACCTTCGCGTCGATTTTCTGCGCCTTGCCTGCTTCTTTGATGGCCTGAGTGCTTGCCGTAGCCACTGCAGACATAAGAAGGCCTTCCGCGGTGAAACCTTGGCCTTTGCCGCCGTTCTTTTTCGTGCGGTCAGCGCTCACCGATCGGTCATTGTGGTGCACGACGACGCCCATCCTGGTTCCAACTGCCGGAATTGCAAGCGCGGAGTCCTCAGCAACTGGGGTGGGAATGTTCTCCGGAACAATAAACTGCTCCGCCCAAGCCCCGATGAGGTCGGCGGCACGGGCTGCCGCGCCCTGCTTAGTCACCAGGTGATCGGCCTTATCCAAGGCGACGAGGGACTTGGGATAGCGCGTGGTCCGGAAAATATTTTGTGCGTTATCAATGCCCACCGTTTGATCAATGGGGGAATGCAGCACCATGAGGGGCTTGCGCAGGCGCGGAAGATAGTCCTCCGGGTTGGTCTCAGCAAGGTCTTCGAGGAAGAGGCGCGAAATGGTCAGCGCCCGGCCGCCAAGGGTGACCTCGACTTCACCGTTGGCGTCGACCTCGCCGATCTTGTCGGCGTAGTGCAGCACGGAGTGTGCAGGATCGAAGGGGGCGCCGATGGTGGCCACAGCCTTGAGGGAGCGAATGTTGTTGGCCGCGGCCAGAGCGGCAGCCCCGCCCAGTGAATGGCCCATGAGTAGCTGCGGTGCGGAATAGTTCTGTGCTAGCCAGTCGGCAGCAGCCTGGATATCGGCAACATTTTGGCTGAAGCAGGTGTCCGCGAAATTGCCCTCGGACTGGCCCAAACCCGGGAAATCAAAGCGCAGGGTGGCGATGCCAAAGTTGGTCAGCTGTTTGCTCACGCGGGCCGCGCCCGGCGTATGGCGCGAACCGGCAAAGCAGTGCGCGAAGATAGCGAAGGCTTGCGGAGGGGAGTCGGGAAAATCGATGGTTCCGGCCATCGCGGTACCGGTGCTGGAGGGGAGCGACACGTTCACGGATTGCATGCCCACAAGGATATAAGGGCGAACGCACGCTTGCGAACCGGGGTTGACTAGAGTCGATAGAAGACCTGTATGACGCACAAGGATGGAGGAGTGCTCATGGGCGCATTCGATTGGTTCTGGAAGGCAATGGGCGCGCAGTCCGAGCGCAACAACAAGAAATCGAAGGCTGTCGTGACGGCAGCCGATTCAGCAGTGGGGGACATTGCGGCCCTGTCGGATGCTGACGTTGCCGCCACTGCGCGCGCTTGCGTGAAAGACGGGGGAATTGCAGATAAGTCTCGTTTCCTCGCGGCATTGGCCGTGGCGAGCGAACGCAAGCTTGGCATGCGCCCGTTTACTGTCCAGTCCCAGGCTGTGCTCCGACTTTTAGAAGGAGACGTCATCCAAATGGCCACCGGCGAGGGAAAGACGCTGGTGGGTGCCATGGCTGCGACTGGTTTCGCGCTCACCGGCAAGCGCGTGCACCTGGTGACGGTTAATAATTATCTAGCGGCGCGTGACGCCGAATGGATGCGCCCACTCGTGGAGTTCTTTGGACTCACGGTGGCTTCCGTGACGGAGAAAATGGGGCCGGAAGAGCGACGCGGAGCTTACCTTTCCGACATCATTTATGCGCCGGTTAATGAGCTCGGTTTCGATGTGCTACGGGATAACCAGATCACCTCCCGGGAGCAGACGGTGCAGGCGCGCGCGGACGTGGCGTTGGTGGATGAGGCGGACTCTGTGCTTGTCGACGAAGCCCTCGTCCCCCTCGTCCTCGCCGGAAATCGCCCCGGTGAGGAATCTACGGGCCACATCACCAACGTGGTGTCCCGGCTGCGAGAGGAGCAGGACTACGTTATTGCGGAGGATGGGCGCACGGTAGCGCTCACCGATGAGGGCGCGGCACGTGTGGAGCACGAATTGGGACTCGACTCGCTCTACTCGGAGGAGAACATCGGCTCCGTGCTGGTCAAAGTTAACTTAGCGCTGCACGCTAAGGCATTGCTTATCCGCGATATTCACTACATCATCACGGACGGAAAACTGCAGCTTATCGACGCCTCCCGCGGCCGCGTAGCGGAACTGCAGCGCTGGCCGGATGGCCTCCAGGCCGCGGTGGAGGCCAAAGAAGGCTTGGAGGTATCAGAAGGAGGGCGCATCCTCGACACCATTACGCTCCAGGAGCTCATGCGGCGCTATCCGCTAGTGTGCGGCATGACCGGAACCGCAGTGGAGGCAACAGACCAACTGCGTCAGTTCTATGACCTGCACGTCTCGGTCATCGACCGTAACAAGGAACTGCAGCGCTTCGACGAACCTGACCGCATTTATGCCTCCGTGGATGAAAAATCCCGTGCCATCGTCAATGAAATCGTGGCAATCAATAGCACTGGCCAGCCGGTACTCGTGGGTACCCACGATGTTGCTGAATCAGAAGACCTCGCCGAAGCCCTACGTGAACAGGGGATTACGGTCAACGTCCTCAACGCAAAAAATGATGAGGACGAGGCGCGCATCGTCGCGGAAGCAGGCGACGTGGGGCGAGTGACTGTGTCTACCCAGATGGCGGGCCGCGGCACCGATATCAAGCTGGGCGGCGCGGATGAGTCTGACCGTGAAGCCGTTGTTGAAAAGGGCGGTTTGGCAGTGCTCGGCACCTCGCGGCACCGTTCCTCGCGATTGGATAACCAGTTGCGTGGCCGTGCTGGACGCCAGGGAGATCCGGGGATGTCGCTCTTCTTCGTGTCGTTGGAGGACGACGTAGTTCAGCAGGGTGGGGAAGACGAGTCCCTGTCGGCTCGGCCAAATGCCGATGGCCTCATTGAATCCAAGCGAGTCCGAGACTTCATCGCACACTGTCAGCGGGTGACGGAAGGCCAGTTACTGGAAATTCACGCGCAGACGTGGAAGTACAACCAGCTGCTGGCGGATCAGCGCATCATTATCGATGAGCGCCGTGCCAAGTTGCTCGATACAGACCAGGCCTGGCAGGAGCTCGCTGAGCGAGCGCCCGATCGCGCCGCCGAGCTAAGCGACGTCCCCGTGGATGCCCGTGAGCGCGCCGCCCGCGAGATCATGCTCTACCACCTCGACTTAGCGTGGGCCGACCACTTGGAGCTGATGGATGACGTGCGTGAATCTATTCACTTGCGTGCCATTGCTCGCGAGACCCCCATCGATGAATACCACCGCATCGCCGTACGCGAATTCAAGGATTTGGCGCAGCGCGCGGTTGATGATGCCGTCGATACTTTTAAGACCGTGCTTATTGATGTCGATGGTGCTCACCTAGAGGATCATGGACTGTCCCGCCCGAGCGCCACCTGGACTTATATGGTTTCCGATAACCCATTGTCTGGCGGGGGAAATTCCGTGCTCAAGGGCATAGGAAACATTTTCCGTTAATGTATTTGTGGAGAGGCGACTCGCGCGCGCAGCGGAGTCGCTAATATGGAATGAGTCAACATCGATCCGACCCTTCGGAGGTAAAAATGAGCGAGAATACCGGAACGCCGGAACCGCAGGCAGAGACTACTTCTGTCTTCCGCGCTGATCTTCTTAAGGAGATGGAAAACGGCACCGCGGCGGGTTCCGACGCCTCCGTTGCTGGCGCTGAGAACCTGGCTGAAGGCCAGGCCCTGCTCGTCGTGAAGCGAGGCCCGAATGCCGGCGCGCGCTTCTTGCTTGATCAGCCGACCACCACCGCCGGCCGCCACCCGGAAGCAGATATCTTCCTCGATGACGTCACCGTCTCCCGCCGCCACGCAGAATTCCGCGCCAAGGATGGCCAGTTCGAGGTCGTGGACGTCGGATCGCTCAATGGCACCTACGTCAACCGCGAGCCGCGCAATGCGCAGGTACTGGAAGTCGGCGACGAAATCCAGATTGGTAAGTTCCGCCTCGTCTTCATCGCCCCCAAATAGGGCAGTACCCGTCAGCAAGGACGAAGCGGGGGTGCGAGGGGAGCAGCCGGTCTTGCTTCCTCACTGTGCCTGCCCTTTGTCAAAGTGAATCCGCGTAGAAAGCAGTAGTAGTCCCATCGTGAGCGCTCAGAAGTCCACCGCAGCTGCAGCAACAGCATCTTCGGCGGCCAAGAAGACCAAGCAAAAGCCCATGTCTATTGGCGTAACGCTGAAGCACGTGCAGAAGCAGTTCCCGGACGTGACGGTGTCGAAGATTCGCTTTTTGGAATCTGAGGGTCTGATTACTCCGGAACGCACCGCGAAGGGCTACCGTCGCTACTACCAGAAGGATCTTGACCGCCTGCGCTACATTCTGACCGCGCAGCGCGATCACTACACGCCGCTCAAGGTTATTCGTGAGCAGCTGGAGGCGATGGATTCGGGGCAAGTCACCGCCATTGTCTCCTCCCAGGCTGAGGCACTGATCAGTGCCGAGCAGCTGCGAGCACCAGTGGTGACCAGGCTTACCGACGCCGACGTGGCCGACCAAGCCGGGACCACGCAGGAAAACATTGCGGAGCTGGTCTCGGTGGGGCTCATTAAGCCGGATCCGGCGGGATTCTTTGACACAGATGACGTGTCTATCGTGTCGGCGGCTGTCGCCTTAGAGTCTTTCGGCTTTGAGGCACGGCAATTGAAGTCGCTGCGCAATGCCGCCCGCCGGCAGGCAGACATGATTTCGCAGGTCGCTTCTCCGGTGGCGCATTCGAAGTCAGATACGGCCCCGCAGCAGGCCGAAGAGCTCTCCCAGCAGATGGCGGCGCTTGTTCTGTCCCTTCATGGAACGCTGGTCAAGACTGAGCTGCGGGACGAGTTCCGCCCGTAGCGGAATAGAGGGCTGCTCTGTCAATCGCCACGCGTGAGGAAAGTGTGGAAAAGTGGGTGCCATGACTGCAGAAGTATTGAAATTTTTAGGAATCCACCCCGTCGGCCCCGAGAATAACTTGTGCGCCCTCTTTTACTGGGAAGAGGCAGACCGGCACGTACCTGTGTGGGTCTCGCCTATTGATGGAGCCCGCGTTCTCCAGGTGCTGGAGCGCCATTACAACGCGCGGCCTATTACCTATGAACTCCTGATTGCCTTCGCCGACCAGCTTGATGGGATCGAGCATATTTGTGTCTCCGAGTACCACAAGGGCGCTTTCATGGTCGACGTGGTCGACGGAACAGGTGAGGAGCACGACGCCCGCATCTGTGACGCCCTCGTCCTAGCAGATCACTACGGGGTGCCCATCCGGTTTGAGAAGGAGGTGCTCGAGGAGGTCGCTGTTTACATTAGCGATGAAGACCTCAAGGAATACTACGGTCTCGAACGCGAAGCTAAGTCCCCAGAGACCTTCCCGGAGAAGAGGTCGCGCGATTTTCAAGAGATGGCAGCTCGGCAGAAAGCCCAGGAAGACGATGGCTTCGAGCAGCTAATGCGTGACTCCGGAATTTCCGAAGAAGATTTGCTTGGGGGCGAATCGCCGGAAGATGAGGGCTAACGCCCGCTCGCTCAGCTGAGCTTCGTCCGTAGAAGGCGGCGGTCGGCTCGACATACTCACCAGCGCTCCATGCTAGACACAGCGGCACTATTTCTGGGTGCCGCTTTTACTTGTTATCAGCGAATTTTTTAATGACACGCGTGTGACTAATGATGACAAAGTGACCAAAAAAGTCTAAAGTTCTACTAGAGGTTCACGGAGGGCGACCCTTGACGTGGTCGCTGACGTGGCCTTTAATAGAAAAATAGAACTCCCTCAAACATCACTGGAGTAATTACGTGAGCAGTAAAAACAACCGCACTGAGTCCCGCGCCCTGCCGCTCGATGACGCCGCAACGAACGGCTACGTCCAGGAATCCCTCTTCGACGTCGGACCGGACGAGGAGTTGGGCTACCGCGTTCCCATCGCGTGTCAGGTAGCCGGCATTACCTACCGTCAGCTGGATTACTGGGCACGCACCGACCTGGTCAAGCCCTCTATCCGCACCGCGCGTGGTTCTGGCTCCCAGCGTCTGTACTCTTTTAAGGACGTATTGGTGCTCAAGATTGTCAAGCGCCTTCTGGACACCGGTATTTCTCTGCAGAACATCCGCCTCGCCGTGGAATCCCTGCGGGATCGCGGCGTTAATGACTTGGCGGAGCTCACGCTTGTCTCCGACGGCACCACGGTCTATGAGTGCCGGTCCAACGATGAAGTCATCGACCTCCTCGCCGGAGGCCAAGGCGTATTCGGTATCGCCGTACCTGGCATCCTTAAGGAGCTCTCCGGTACCATCACGTCCTTCCCGGCCGAGCGCGTCGTGGAGGAAGAAGAAACTGACGTCGTTGTTGGCCTCGACGAGCTCGCTGCTCGCCGCAAGCGTAAGAGCTCTTAAACTCGAGCCACTCGCCGCCGCGTCTTTCCTGCACTGCTGCTCACGTCAGTGTCCTGGGGAAAGATGCGGCGGCTTTCTGCGCTCTGGGAGTGCACCCCGCGGACTCGCTTTGCACGAGAGCCCGCGTCTAGCGTGCGCCGACTGCGGCCGAGATGGCCGTTGCATTGTCTTGGGCATCGGATGGATCTGCGACCGTGCTGTAGGAATCAGCCAGCTTTTCGAGTTCAGCATCCTTCTCGCCGTTACCCACGTGCACCACGCTCAAGCTCACTCCTTCGCCGCGGGCATTCTTTACGGCCTCGGCGAAGGCAGCATCATCCATATCTTGCTGCGTGCCGGTGGTTACGAGCACAACGCGTGTGTCCTTGCCGCTTTCAGCCACCTGGTCGGTTGCGTTATCCAGTGCGGCTACCACAGCACTGCGGGTTTGCGGAACGCCACCCGTGCCAAACATACCTACGGCATAGGCAACGTTATCGGTATCCCCATACGACACGTTTTGGCGGTAACCCACGGTTGCCGAGGCGGAAAGAGGGGAGGAGTAGTTCCAGAGGCCCACCTGGCTTCCCTCCGCGCCGGCCGCCGACGCCGCCTCAGCCACACCCTGGCTTACCGCATCGAAATAGGGCGTGAGGTTCTCGGACGTATCGAGGAGGAACAACGTATTCGGCGCAACCTTTGCCTCTGCGGCCTTTTCCTCCGAGCTGGGGGCGGCCGACGTCGATTCGGTGTCCTTCGCCGTTTCCGACGACGCAGGCGCGGCCGACGTTGTCGCCTGTGCAGTAGAGGTCTCCTCCGTCTTAGCTGTAGTTGATTCTGCCGCCACCGTTTCACCGGAATCGGAATCGTTTCCGCGGAAGAGGAAGAATCCTCCGATAACCAGCGCCAGCACCGCTAAAACGGCCACGATGATGACCCACGGTGCAAATGCGTAGTTATTCTTTCCATCCGAGTGCCGGGCCATCTCTTTCCTTCCGCGCTGGTTTCGCGGGGCGGCACAGCGCGCCCCGTCGGGTCACATCAATGGTTCCTCATTGTAGCGGGCAGTGCGGCGCGAATTTGGGAGACAAGCCGCGCGCGCAGGGGCTCGGCGGCGTCGGCAAGCGCGCGTTGGCGACGCACGTACTCGGACTTTCCTTCCGCCGTTTCGATGGGGACGACCCCAAAGCCCCACTCGCGGCAATCGTAGGGTGAAGCTTCCATATCAAGTGTGCGTGCTGCCACGGCTAGCCGGAAGGTGTCGAGGAACAACTCACCCGGTACCAATGGCCCCAATTTCCACGCCCATTTATACAAATCCATAGTCGCATGGACGCAGCCAGCCTGGTCGTTCTCCGGTTGCCCCTCGCGAGTCAGCACCGTGAGGTTGAGCGGGCGCGCGGGCTCAGTGAAGAAGCGGAAGGCATCGTAATGCGTGCACTTGATGCGGTGCCTATCGACGACCTCATTCGTCCCTTCCGCCCCTAACCGCAGCGGCAAGTCATGGCGAGGAGAATCGGTGTGGTAGACCATGGCCCATTCGTGCAGGCCAAAGCAATCGAATTGGGTGGGGTTATGCGTGGTCTTTTCTAGCAGATTCAGGATGTAACGAACGGTGCTACCGCGGCGTGCGAGGAAGGCCTCAGTGTCCACCGTGACGCCCTCATCAGTGCGGTGGTAGTAGTTCCACTGAGCATGTGGGACCTCGCCGGCCAGAGTCACACCGACGCCTGGGTGCCAACGCCGCAGGTGTGACGGGCGGACGGGGTAGTACTCGAAAAGGAAGTCGTAGACAGGGTGATACGAGCCCGGGTGGCGGTAGCGTGCGAGATACTCGTTGGCCGCCTCCTCGTGCATGGTCATCCGGGTTTGCCAGGTTTTAGGCTGGAGAATCATCGCTGACCTGCGTTGCCCCGTCGGCGGCGCTGGTTACGGCTACCCGATCGTCGACGCGCAGACTGTCTTTCGGACTGACTCTGTGGCTTCTTCTTTGATGGTTGCTGGTGTGGTGGGCCGAGCGGTTCGCCGTTGGGCTTGCGAGCTCCCGTCATCTGGGCGAGCTCGGGGCTGCTGGCTGGGTTGGCGCGGTCACTGATGTCGAGGTCGGTGTGTGCAACGCCCGCCTTCGCGATGAGCTTTGCCACCTCATCGCGTTGCTCGTCGGTGACGAGTGTGACTACGGTGCCGGAGTCGCCTCCGCGTGCAGTACGGCCGGAGCGGTGCAGATAGGCCTTGTGCTCAGCTGGCGGATCGACGTGGACGACAAGGGAGACGTCGGCGATGTCGATACCGCGGGCAGCGATATCGGTGGCGACGAGTACCGGAACGCTGCCGTCTGCGAAGCCCTCGATGGCCTTGGTACGTGAGCCCTGGCCCTTATCGCCGTGCAGGGGCAGCGCGTTGATTCCGACGCGGCGCAGCTTTTTGGCCTGCCTGTCGACGCCATGCTTGGTACGCATAAACATGATGGTCTTGCCCTTGCGTGCGCCGAGGCGAAGAACGACGTCATTGCGGGCCTCGCGGGTGCCGATGAAAATAAGGTGGTGTTCCATCGTGTCGACGGCTGCCTCGACGGGGGCGGTGGAGTGGGTGACGGGATCGTGCATGAACTGGTTGACCAGCTTGTTGACTTCGCCGTCGAGGGTGGCGGAGAAGAGCAAACGTTGACCATCGACCGGCGTGAGATTGAGCAGCTTGCGTACCTGGGGGAGGAAGCCCATGTCCGCCATCTGGTCCGCCTCGTCGAGGGCGGTGATAGTGACGTGGTCGAAGAAGAGCTTGCCCTGGTCGATGAGGTCCTGGGCGCGTCCCGGTGTGGCAACGAGCAGGTCAACCGGGCGGGCAAGCGAGCGAATGTGGTTGTTGATGTTGACACCCCCGACGACTGCCAGTACCCGCAGTCCCAATGCTGCCGCGGGTTCTTCTAAGCGCTGCTGGATCTGGGTTGCCAGCTCGCGCGTCGGTGCTAGGACCAGCCCGCGCGGGTGGGCCGGACGCGACACCCCGGACTCCGCCAATCGGGCCAGCATAGGGAGACCAAACGTAAAGGTCTTTCCCGAGCCTGTGGGGCCACGGCCGAGGACATCCTTGCCGGCGAGGGCGTCGGGAATAGCGGCTTCTTGGATAGGGAAGGGGGTCGTGATGCCCTGTTTGTCTAAGATACGAACAACATCGCGGGGGAGGCCGAGTTCGGCGAAAGTAGTCATCGGGTAAAAAGTCTAGTGCTCCGGCCTGCCAGACCGAAAAGCATTACAGCTACCGGTGGGGATTAGGCCTCGCATCCTGCATTTTTAGGGTTTGTGTGACGTGGTTCTCTGTTAAATTGAGCGACATGACGAATCCATTCGACAACTCTCAATCTCAGTCTCCTCCCCGCGGGTTTGGCCAGAACCCGCACCACGTCCAACCTGGGCACAACCAAGCGCCTCACGGTTTTAATGGGCAAGGCCAAGGGATGCCGCAACCGCCACAGAAGAAGCCCGGTTCGAAGAAAGTGTTGTGGATTGTTCTAGCAATAATCCTCGGTCTTATTCTGGTTACAGGGCTCGCTCTTGTGGCGGCGTTTTCTGCTTTTAAGGACTTTGCCGCTGGATTGGAAGATGGGCCAGGAGAGGTCGCTGCCTCTGATGCCGGCTATTGGGAGCGCACGATTGACGTCGATGATGTTGACGCTATCCGAGAGTCCGAGGTGCCGGCGTCTGTTCCTACACCTCTGGCTGAGCTGACGTCCGAGTGCTACGAAGATACGTCCTATTTCGGTGAGTCAGCAGATCAGGGCTACGACGCGCAGTGGGTCCCGACCATTTCCTGCCTCTATGGGGCCGACGGTGAGCTTGTCGCTCAGTACACCGAGAATCAGGGAGCCATTCGCGACGCGGAGCGCGTGGGGCTGCAGGAGTCCGTTGTGGATTACACGTCCGCTCGCGGTTCCCAGATCGCAATTTTTGGACAGGATGAGGAATTCGTCATGGTGGAAGTACTCGAGAATCGTAACGCGGTCATCGAGTACGTGATGGGTGGGTACGACCCGGACGAGGTGGTGACCAACTACGTCGACCTTGCCAGCTATCTGGTACACGCGGGGATCCTCGACGAGACGCCGGGGCCACCGCCAGTCGACGCCTAGTGGTAAACCTATGCTTGACGACGTCCCCGCCCCACACTCACCCAGAATCGCCATGGGGCAGCGCGGCGTCGTTTGGATTCGCACTCATAACTGAAGCCGGTAAGAATCGCTAGAGCGTAGGATGACGCGCATTGGGCGGCTGTCGTTGTGCGGGATCGCCGATATCCCCGCCAGCATGGCTTTGTCTAACGGGTTTTCTTTCTATTGGGAGCGCTTTTCTTGCAGGTTACCGCCGCTTTTCTGTGTGTGGTGGTTGGGTGCTAGCTGCTGTCGGGTGGTGGGTCTGGTGGTCGTTCTGCTTCTCGTTCGGCGGTGAGTCTGGCTAGTGCTTCTTGGTATTCCGGC
>NZ_KV818351.1:12245-92702 GCF_001814885.1 Corynebacterium sp. HMSC068G04
AGTCTGGCTAGTGCTTCTTGGTATTCCGGCATTGCGGTAATCGGTGCACCCCACGGTGGGATGAAGCTAACCCCGGTATTAAGCCGGTACATGTAGCCGCGCCCAGTAGGCCTTTGTGGGTCATCGTCGTTGATGCCGTTGTGGTAGGCGCACAGGAAAGTGAGGTTTTTAATGTTGGTGTAGCCACCCGCCTGCCACGGCACTAAATGATGGACTTGGCAGTAATCAGCTGGTTTATTACAGCCTGGTCTTGAGCAGGTGTGGAATTCCGCGTGGAGGGTCAGGCGCTGGTTGAGGTTTGCTCCGCGCTCGAGCCGCCAGGTGTTGATGGGTCCTTCGACAGGGTGGATGATGGTGGCGTAGCCGATTTCGGCAAACTTGTGGGTGAGGAATTCAGCGCCTGTCATGCGCGCGCCGTTGGTGAGGTTGAGTTCGATCTCGTCCCCGTTGCCGTTGATGATCTGGTCCAACTCGTTCAACGTGACGATGACTTGGGTGCGCACGGCAGGCTTGGTGCCGGTGGCTTGGGTGAAGAAGACGTCGTTGGCGGCTTGAAGCAGATCGGTGTTGTTGGTGGATTCTAAGACTGCGCGCATGTTGGCAATCGTGGTGGCGTCATCGGTAATGGAGAGTGTGTTAGGGCCTTGCTCTCGGTAGGTGATGCGCACACCTGGTTTCGCGGTTCTTTTACGTGTGAGTTCTTTCAGCCGCGCGGTAGCAACGGTGGGGATGCGGTGTGCTGGTGTGGCGGCGAGTTTGGCTCTAAGGTTCCACGCATCCAGGGTTTTCTTGACCTTCGACACGTAGGTTTCGATGAGTGTGAGGGTGCTCAGGCTGTGGCGTTGTTGAAGGGCGGCAGCGCGTGCCTTTTTCTGTTTGCCGGTAAAGCGGGTGGGGCCGAAGTACACCTGGTTAAGGCCGGCAAGCTCTGTGGCGTCGGCTGGGTCGGCGCCGAGCGCGCGGAGCTCGTCGGGTGTGCCAGGTATGTGTTCCACCAGCGCAATCCCCGAGTTGCGGAGGCGGAGGTAGGTTTCAATATCCCCCATGGGCACGAAGATTAAACCAGCACCGTGTACCCCGCAACCGGAAGAAGAAAACTCCTGGTTAGAGGGGTAGTGGGGCTGGTGCGAGAAAAGCCCCTCAGGTGAGGGGCTTGGCAGCTACATCTCGGTGAGTGAGCGGTCACCCGACCATTCGATATGGAAGGTGCCCTCGCGGTCCACGCGCTTGAAGGTGTGGGCGCCGAAGAAATCGCGCTGGCCCTGAATCAAGGCCGCAGGGAGGCGCTCGGCGCGCAGGCTGTCGTAGTAGGACAAAGAAGAAGCAAACACGGGTACCGGCAGCCCCAGCTGGGTGGCAGCCACAACGACGCGACGCCACGGGTCAATCAGGTTTTCCAGCTCACCCTTGAAGTACGGGTCCAGAATGAGGGCCGGAAGGTCGGCGTTATTGTCATAAGCCTCACGGATACGGTCGAGGAACTTCGCGCGAATGATGCAGCCGCCACGCCAGATGGTGGCCAAGTCGCGCGGGTCGACGTTCCAGCCGAACTCGTCCGAACCAGCCTTGATCTCATCAAAGCCCTGAGAATAGGCAATGAGCTTTGCGGCATAGAGCGCACGGCGAACGTCCTCGACGAACTCCGCCTTGTTCACGTTGAGCTCGGTGATCGTACCGGAGGGCAGCTGCCCCTCTTGGGCGGCGGCGCGCTGCGCGGTGGCCGAGGAGAGCGCACGCGCGAACACGGATTCCGCAATGCCGGTGATGGGGACGCCAAGCTCGAGGCCGTTAATGGCAGTCCAGCGGCCGGTGCCCTTCTGGCCGGCGGCGTCCACGATGACGTCGACAAGCGGGGCACCAGTGTCAGGATCGGTTTGCGCCAGCACCTCGGCGGTGATCTCAATGAGGTAGGAGTCCAGGTCGCCGGCATTCCACTCGCGGAAGACCTCAGCGATTTCAGCCGGTTCCATGCCCGCGCCATAGCGAAGGAGCTGGTAGGCCTCGCCGATGACCTGCATGTCGGCGTACTCAATGCCGTTGTGCACCATCTTCACGAAGTGCCCCGCACCATCCGGGCCGATGTGAGTGACACACGGCGTGCCGTCCACCTCAGCAGCGATGGACTCCAGGATCGGCCCCAGAGTTTCCCAGGACTCGGCCGGACCGCCGGGCATAATGGATGGGCCGTTGAGCGCGCCTTCCTCGCCACCGGAGATGCCCGCGCCGACGAAGTGACGGCCCTGAGCTGCGACCTCCTTCTCGCGGCGAATGGTGTCCGTGAACAAGGCATTGCCACCGTCGATGATGATGTCGCCCTCATCCATGGCCTCGGCGAGCTGGTTAATGACGGCGTCGGTAGCCGCGCCCGCCTGCACCATGATGATTGCCTTACGTGGGCGCTCCAAGGAGGCCACGAAGTCCTCAACGGTCTCGGAAGGGATGAAGGTTCCTTCATCACCATGCTCGCTGATAAGCGCGCGCGTCTTCTCCGGGCTGCGGTTGTAGACCGCGACGGTGTTTCCGTTGCGGGCGAAGTTGCGCGCGAGGTTGGAGCCCATGACGGCTAGGCCCACAACACCAATCTGAGCGAGATCTGTCTTTTCAGCAGTTTGAGTCATGTCAACCATCCTACGTCACCGAAATCCACTAACCTGGTGTGGCATGAAACACTCTGAAATCTTCGAAAAGCTCGTAGCAGTATCCCAGGCACGGCCGCTTAACGCCGAGGAACTGCAGCTCATCAATTCTCACCCGCAGGGCCTAGCCGGGCTCATTGGTTTGCGTTTCACGCACATCTCCGCTGATGAGATTCGCTCTGAGGTTGACGTTGTTCCGGATCACCACCAGCCCTGGGGCGTGGCGAATGGAGGGCTTTTCTGCACGATTACGGAGTCCACCGCATCTGTGGGCAGCCTGATCCTTGCGGGCAAGCCGGTTGTGGGCGTGAACAACAACACAGATTTCCTCAAGCCCGTTGCCGAAGGCACCGTCACGGCTGTCGCTACGCCGCTGTACAAGGGCCGCCGCACGCAGCTGTGGGAAGTGAAAATCAGCCAGGGCG
Organism: Corynebacterium sp. HMSC068G04; assembly: GCF_001814885.1. NCBI lineage: Bacteria > Bacillati > Actinomycetota > Actinomycetes > Mycobacteriales > Corynebacteriaceae > Corynebacterium > Corynebacterium sp. HMSC068G04. The sequence goes on from NZ_KV818351.1 coordinate 15,307, forward strand.
ATGTACTCCTCGCTGCTTCCACGTTGCGCACCATGGTGGTGCAATAATCCCTACAACCAGTTGTTGCGCCGGAACCACCACCACATTCCGGCCACCACCAAGATCATGAGGCCAATTGCCCCGTAATAGCCCCATGCGAAATGCAGCTCCGGCATGATGTCGAAGTTCATTCCATAGATACCTGCTACAAGTGTTGGCGCTGCCCACATGCCAACCACCGCGGAGATCGTGCGCATGTCGGAGTTCTGCTGCATGCTGATCTTGGCCACGGAGGCGTCGATAAGCGAGGTCAAGCGCTCATCGAACCCCGACACGTGGTCCTGGACCACCAGCTGGTGGTCGTTGACGTCCCGGATATAGGAACGAATCGTCTTCGGAATGAGATCCTTGTGGTCCGCTACCATCGCCCGCAACGCTGGGGAAAGCGGCACGATGGCGTGCTTCATCTCCAAGATTTCGCGCTTGAACATGTAGATACGGTCGATGTTGGGCAGCGAATTCGGGGTGAAGATTTCTTCTTCTAATTCGTCGACCTCGATAGCGATGAGGCGGCAAATCTCCGAATAGCGGTCCACCATCATGTCCAGGATCTTCCACGCCAGCGAAATGGGGCCCTGCTCGACGAGGTCTTGCTCATCTTGGATCACATAGGCGAGATTAGGCAGCTTGGCGGAGTGGCGCACCGTGATAATGAACGTGGCACCAATGATCATCTGGATTTCACCAGTGGAGATAATTTGGCGTTTATCGGCGACCTCGTCGTGGTCGCGGTAGTTCACCGACCGTGCCACCACGAAGAGCTGGTCGTCGTAGCGCTCCAGCTTGGGACGCTGGTGCGCCTGGACGACGTCCTCGACGATGAGCTCGTGGATGCGGAATTCAGCCGCTACCTTCGTCATCTGAGATTCGAGCGGCTCGTGCAGGCCTACCCACACGAAGCCGCGGCCGTATTCTTCCACGGTTTGCAGCGCGCTGTGCGGGGTGAATTCACCGGGCAGCGCCTCACCGTCGATGAACACTCGGCAGTGTTCAATGGCACGCTCGACGGGCACGGAAAAACTCGGCGTACTATTGCCGGCAGTGTTTTTCTTGCGTGGCTTGAATGGTGACGGTACAGATGGCATCGTGTCTCAGCCTCCTTCGCTTCGTATAGGCGTTTTATCAGAGCGGCTAAATCTTACACCTCTAAAGGCCTATACTCGTTGTCATGCCTACCTGGAAAGAAGTAACTGCCGCGAACCCCTCCCATTCCCACAACTTTGCACGGAAATGGAAGACGCTGCGGGCCCAGGGTAAGGATATCGACGGGGAAGCCCGGCTTATCGACGCTATGAGTGAACGCCACTCCCGCGTCCTCGACGCCGGCTGCGGTTCCGGACGGCTCGGCGGCGAGTTGGCCAAGCGCGGGCATACCGTAGTGGGCGTGGACGTCGACCCGATTTTGATTGAGCACGCGGTGAATGATTATCCGGAGGCCCGCTGGGAGGTAGGTGACCTTTCGGAAGAGGAAATCCCGGAGGGCAACTTCGACATCGCCGTGGCTGCGGGCAACGTCATGACTTTTATCGCCAACGAAGGGCGCGAGGCGGCCTTGCGCAACGTGTTTAACGCGCTTCGCCTCGGCGGCCGCTTCGTCGTCGGTTTCGGCGAGGGCCGCGGCTGGGGCTTTGAGGAGTTCCTCGAACTGGCCCGCGCGGTGGGCTACCGAGTCGATTTCATTTTCTCCTCGTGGGACATGAAGGTCTTTAAAGAGAACTCCACCTTCATGGTGGCCGTGCTTACTCGTCCAGGTGCCGATCTGCTGGGCTAACTTTGTTTCTCCGCAGCCAGGCGCCGGAGCCGGTGGCCGTGGTCAACGGGCCCGTGTCCGTGTCCGACGTGAAGCGCATCGGCATGCTCAATCGCCTCGTGGAGCCACTCGGTGGCCCAAACCAGTGCTTCGTCGAGGGATTCGCCCGCGCCCAAACGCGCCGCTAGGGCTGAGGACAGCGAGCAGCCCGTGCCGTGCGTGTTCTTCGTATCAATCCGCGGGCAGGGCACGCGCGTGATATCGCCGGAAGGACTTACGGTCGCGTTATCGGCCTCGGCACCATCGAGGTGACCGCCCTTGACTACGACCCACGTGTCATTCTCGCGGGCCCAGGTGGTTGCGACAGAGAGAGCGTCATCAAAGGTGCGCGGTTCTGCTACGCCCGCGAGGACAGCGAGTTCCGGCAGGTTGGGTGTGACCACGGTCGCGCGGCGCGCCAGCTCCCGTACGGCGCGCTCCGCTTCCGGCTCGAGCAGGCGGTCACCGCTGGAGGCGACCATGACCGGATCACAGACCACCGGCACTCCCGCGGGGAGGGAAGCGATGAAGTCGCTCACCGTTTCGGTGATAGCGACGGATCCCAGCATGCCGATCTTGACGGCGTCGATAGTCACGTCGTCCTTGACGCTTGCCAGCTGCTCACGCAGAAACTCCACCGGTGGTGTGTGGATAGCCCGCACGCCCTGCGTATTCTGCGCAACCAGGGCGGTCACCACGGCCATGCCGTAGGCCCCAGCGGCCTCAAAGGACTTGAGGTCGGCGTGAATACCAGCGCCGCCCGTCGGATCGGTGCCGGCGATGCTGAGGACACGGGGCAGCGCAGGTTGGCTCACGGTTTCTCCTTAAGCTTGGCTATTCTTTCGTCTACCGTACATGGCTAAAGAAAAAGGAGAGAGGAAATTTCCTCTCTCCTTATAAGACGCGTAAGACCTAGTGGAGGTCGCGGTCAATCACGTTGCGAGCAACGCGCTGCTGCTGGGTGATCTCCAGGTTACCGCGGTCGCGCGAGAAGGCGTTGAGCAGCCAGTGCAGCGCAACGAGGGTGCGGCTGCGGAAGCCAACGATGTAGAAGATGTGCAGTCCGAGCCAGGAGATCCAGGCCGGGAAGCCAGCGAACTCGGTCTTGCCCAGCTTGACCACTGCGTTGAAGCGGGAAATGACGGCCATGGAGCCCTTGTCGAAGTACTCAAACGGCTCGGCCTCGTTAGCGGTGGACTCCTCATCAATCTTGGCCTCGATGAGCTTGCCCACGTGGTTGCCGCCCTGGATGGCCACCTGGGCCACACCCGGAAGGCGGTTGAGGGAAACCATGTCGCCGACGATGTAGACGTTCTTGTACTCACCAACCGTGAGGTCCTCGTTGACGGAGACGCGGCCGGCCCGGTCTGCCTCCACGCCTGCCTGGTCGGCAATAAGCTTGCCCAGCGGGGAAGCGGCGACACCTGCAGACCAGATCTTGGTCGCGGCCTCGATGGTGACCTCTTCCTCGGTCTTCATGTTCTTGTAGGTGACGGCGTCAGCGGTGACGTCGGTAACCATGGCGTTGAGGCGCACGTCAACACCCAGCTTCTCCAGGGTGCGCTGAGCCTTGCGGCCGAGGCGCTTGCCAAACGGAGGAAGCACCTGCGGCGCACCATCCAGGAGGTAAATCTTGGCGGAGGAGGAACCAAAGTTGGAGTAGGTGCCAGCGAAGGTGCGCTGGGCCAGCTCGGCGATCTGGCCGGTGAGCTCAACGCCAGTCGGGCCAGCGCCGACGATGACGAAGGTCAGTAGCTTTTCACGCTTGGCAGGATCCTCTTCCAACTCAGCCTTCTCGAAGGCGGAGATGATGCGGGAGCGGATCTCGAGGGCGTCGTCAAGCGTCTTCATGCCCGGCGCGTGCTCGGCAAAGTGGTCGTTGCCGAAGTAGGACTGGCCAGCGCCGGCGGCGACGATGAGGGAGTCGTAGCCGTAGGTGCGAACAGCGCCGTCAAGTTCTGCGGAGACGGTCTGTTCCTTGATATTGATGTCAGTGACTTCGCCGTTGACGAAGTTGACGTTGTCCTGATGGCGCAGGAGCTGACGCGTGGACGGGGCGATTTCGCCGGCGGAAATGACGCCGGTGGCTACCTGGTAGAGCATCGGCTGGAAGAGGTGGTGGTTCTTCTTGTCGATGAGGGTGATCTCAACATCCGCGTTCTTGAGCTTCTTAACGGCGTTGATGCCGCCGAAGCCGGCACCGATAACAACGACGTGGTGGCGGCCGTTACTAGGGCGGTGGGGAGTTTGCGCCATGGTGATTGAATACCTTCCTGAAGAAAGCTTGATTATTTTACCCGAGTCAGTCTAAACCTTTCTAGCGGTACATGCATACTTTATGGGTTATTAACTGGCTTTTTGGGCCGCGCCTCCACCTCTTCGTGGCCCGCTGGTTTTACTCTAAGTAAATACGTGTGTGCGATGAGGAAGGCTGGCTAGAGCGTGTATTCCCACTTGGCATCGATTGACGCTGCGACGTGGCCCGGCGTAGCAACCGTGCCCTCACCGCGTTTGCTGCGCTTTACGGGCGGCCGGACTGAAGCGGAGTTTGCGCAGGCCTGCGCCAAAGCAGGGGTGGAGCTGGAAGGCGAGGAGCCGGATCTGGCTGTGCTTCACGACGCTCTCTTTTCCCGCATCGCCGACTCGGGCTGGCTGGGCCTGGCTGAGTCTTATATGGCAGGGGAGTGGACGACGCCCGATTCCGATCGCTTGGTCAAGGTTCTCCTGCGGCTGTTGGGGGTGGGGTATCGGCCGAAAGCGAAGGAGCTGGCGGTCGAGACTTCGAGTCCCGGCGAGCTACCCCTCGATGTGGTGAAGCTGTACGCGGGTGACTCCTTGAGCCATTCGGGCGGAATTTTCGCTAGCGGCGTTCCCACCACGGTGCGCGAGGCGGTCCGCAGCTATAGCGCGCGGATGGGGAGCAAGGAACCCAAGGAGCACTTCGTCGATGTGACGAGCGTGACCGAGCCTACGCACACGGACCGCGAGGACTTGGGTGATGCACAGCGCCGCGCTGCACAGTGGCTTCTCGATGCCACCCGCACCGGCGCCGGCACACACCTTCTGGTGTACCCGGCGACTGGGCTGCAGGTAGCAGTACAAGCCGTTGCCCGGCGCGCCACCGTTGACGTCCTTACGGGCGACACAGAGCAGCAGGCGCTGTTCGACGAACAACTGCTTCTCGAAGGCGCCGCCGACTCTGTCCATGTGCAGGGCATCGAAACGGCGTTGCCCAATCCGAAGAAGTGGCGCGGGCGCTATGACGCGATTGTCAGCGTGGAGAAGCTAGAGACGCTATCGCCCCCCGAGCGCCGGCGCTACGTACAGATGCTGGATCGCTCGCTGGTCAGCGGTGGGCGTGTGGCTGTGGCCTCGTTGTTCGCCACCGACGCGATGACCCCGGCCGCTCGGTCTGCGATTCAGGTTCTGCGCGCCTATATTTGGCCCGGATTAGACTATCCGACGATCGAGGAGACACACCGACTCTTTGATAGGCGTTCCAACCTGCGCATCATCGCTCAGACCCACACCGGAAGCCACTACCTGGAAACGCTTCGCTACCAGCGCAGTTTCTTCGATGGGCGGCGCCGCGAAGCGGCGGCAGCGGGCTTCGACCAGGTTTTCCGCCGCCTCTGGACCTTCCAGTTCGCTCTCCGCGAGGCGCTGTTCACCTTAGGAATGCTGGATGCCGTGCACGTGGTGGCGACGCACCGCAACCGCGGAGGCCGCCGTTAGCGGTCTACACTGGGCGGCGCCAGAAGCACAACCACTTTGCGGCCCGGAGGGAAAGAACATGGCAGACCGCACAGGAATTATCGCGCACCGAGGGTATAACGGATGGTTCCCGGAGAATACGTACCGTGCCTTCGAGGAGGCTCTCAAGCTTGAGGTGGCCGGTGTGGAGTGCGACGTCAACCTGACCAAGGACGGGGAGGTAGTGGTTATCCACGACCAGACTGTGGATAGGACGTCGGACGGCACAGGCTCTGTCGGTGACATGACACTGGAGGAGCTGCGCACACTCAACTTTGGTACCGACGAGGATCCCCAACGCATTCTGCTTCTCGACGAACTGGTGGACCTCATCGAGTCATACCCCGGAAAGCAGCTGCTCATCGAGACGAAGCACCCGTCTCCTTTCGGGGCGCGACTCGAAGAGTCGGTGGCCGAAGTCCTACGCAACCGACATCTCGATGCCGATCCACGGTTCAGTCTGATTTCCTTTAACCCTGAAGCAATTGCGCGATTTCGAAACCTATTGCCATCCCTGCGCTCCTTTCTTCTTTTGGAACCGGATGCGGGACTACCAGATTCCCTCGAGGGCGCTTCGGGCTTCGGGCCTTCCATTCGCCAGGCGCGGTTGGACGCTGACTTCTTTGCAGACGTCGACAGTCACTCCTACGTATGGACGGTGAACTTACCGAAGGACATGGAGTGGTGCCGTAACAATGGGATAGAGCTCATGGCAACGGACTTGCCAGAGCTAGCACTCGACGTTGTGCGCTCGGCGAGTTAGCGCCAAGCTACGCCCGTGGCCGTTGTGTTCATCCCCGAAAAGGTCTAGCTGGAAAGATGGTGGCGCTTTCTTGCCCGGGAGTTTCTATGGAGTTCTTTCTCCCGTGCTTTGTGTGACGTACCCCACGCACAGGGAGGGCTTTTGGGGGCTAGGCTCCTGGAATTTTCTTTTTGTTTATTCAATCAAAACGTTGAGTAAACCTTCTGTTTACTGCCTTGGTCTAGTTTCTTCTGCATGGCAAAAACCATCCCCGCGAGCGGGCGAACGGCTGCGATCCCTCCTGTTAACGAGAAGCCGATCGTCTCCGAGGAGTACGCGCGCCACCCACGCAAGCGAAAGCTTGACTGGCGCCAGATCGGCCTAGCGGCATTGCTGATTGGCCCGAACCTTCTCCTTCTCATTCTTTTCACCTATCGACCACTGGTCGATAACATCCGCATCTCTTTCTTTAACTGGAATATTTCATCGCCGACGATGACTTTTGTCGGTCTGCAGAACTACATCGACTGGTTCTAGGCGCCAGATACTGGACGCGTGGTGTTCAACACTGTCGTCTTCACCTTCTTCGCGGTGGTCGGTTCGATGGTTCTGGGGCTAGCGCTGGCATTGCTTCTGGATCAGAAACTGTTTGGCCGTGCGGCTGTGCGCTCAATGGTTTTCGCGCCCTATGTCATCGCTGGCGCGGCGATTGGCGTTGCCTTTCAGTTCGTCTTCGATCCTAACTACGGGCTCATTCAATACTTTTTGGGTCTTCTCGGGGTCGATGTGCCGAACTTCTACCAGCAGCAGAACTGGGCACTGTTCATGATTACGGTGACCTACGTGTGGAAGAACGTGGGCTACGTTTTCGTCATCTATCTTGCTGCCCTGCAGGGGCGCCGCCGCGATCTCGATGAGGCCTCTGAGATTGACGGCACTCCGGCCGTGCGACATTTCTTCCGCGTGGTCCTGCCACAGCTTCGCGGTACCACGTTTTTCCTGTTAATCACTGTGCTGCTCAATTCCTTCCAGGTCTTCGACATCATCAACGCGATGACCGGCGGTGGACCGTTTGGTTACGGAACCTCCACGATGGTTTTCCAGGTGTACCAAGAGACGTTCATCAACAACCGTGCCGGCTATGGCGCTGCCGTGGCCACCATCATGTTCCTCGTCGTGCTTGTCATTACGGTGCTGCAGATCAAGTTGCAGGAAAGGATGGATAAGTAAATGTCCGAAAAACGCGCGATTCCGGCTTCTATCAAGGTAGGGCTCCCGCAAGCGAAAGGAGAGCTGCCGCCGGTTCCTGGTTCGCAGTCCCTCGCAGCACCAGTCATCACCGAGGCCCAGCGCAAGCGTAAAGGTGAGCCGGTTGATCACGGTCATCCAGCAACGAAGGTCGTCGGCTACATTGCCTTGGTACTGACAGTGCTGATGATTATGGTGCCGCTGTACTTCATCTTCATCACCAGCTTTAAGTCTTTCCAGGATGTGTATTCGGATCCGATTTCCTTCTGGCCTAATCCTTTTAAGGCAGAAAACTATTCCTATGTCTGGCAGACTTCTGGCTTTTCGAGCTACCTGAGAAACTCCATCATCATCACGCTGATTCTCACGGTGGTGGAGGTAGTCCTCGGAGTGCTGACTGCCTATGCCTTCGCATTCATTCGCTTCCCCGGCCGGAATCTGCTGTTCTTGCTCATCATCGCCTCGCTGATGGTGCCCAACCAGATCACCATTATTTCCAATTACTCGCTGGTTGCGTCATGGGGTTGGAGAGACACCTACGCCGGAGTCATCATCCCGTTGGCGGGCGTGGCGTTCGGTGCCTTCCTCATGCGCAATCACTTCCAATCATTGCCCCCGGAGATTCTCGAGGCCGCGCGCATGGACGGGGCAGGATTCTTCACAACCTTGTTCCGAGTGGTCCTGCCCATGTCGTGGCCAACGCTGTCCGCGTTCGTCCTGATCACCGTGGTCAATGAGTGGAACCAATACCTGTGGCCTTTCCTGATTACGGATACACCGGCTGCAGCCACCCTTCCGGTGGGCCTAACCCGCTTGCAGGACGCGGAAGGCGTGACCAACTGGGCGCCGGTGATGGCCGGCACCGTGCTGACAACCCTGCCCATGATCATCATCTTCCTCATACTCCAGAAGCCGATGATTAAGGGCCTGACTGCTGGAGCAGTCAAGGGCTAGCCTGCCTGCTATCCCGACGCCCAACTCGAACAAGTCCCCTGAACTCTTCACTTCTCAAGGAGAACCTCCCCATGTCTCGTAAGATTTCTACTCGTATCGTTGCCGCCTGCGCGGCACTTCTCACCACAGCGTCCTTGACCGCCTGTGCAGGTGGTTCGACCACCGCAGGGAACGACTCAAAGGACGGCGGAGACGCCAACACCATCACCTTCTGGTCCAACCACCCGGGTTCTTCCCGTGACATAGAGCAAGAGCTCATTGATGAGTTCGAGAAGGAGAACCCAGATCTGAAGGTCGAACTGGTTACCGCAGGTTCCAACTACGAGGAAGTTGCACAGCGCTTCAACGCTGCCCTCGCAGGTGGCGACCTTCCCGACGTCCTCGTTGCTTCTGACGTCACGTGGTTCAACTTCGCGCTGAATGAGGCCACGACGCCGCTCGATGAGCTGTGGGAGATGAACGACATTGACTATGAGGGCTACGTCGACACCCTGCGCGAAGACTACAACTACAAGGACAAGCACTACGGCGTTCCGTACTCCCGCTCCACGAACCTGATGTACTGGAACACCGATGACCTCAAGGCAGCTGGACTTCCTACCGACCGTGGCCCGAAGGACTGGGAAGAGTTCGACGAGTGGGCCACCAAGATCAAGGACAAGCTCGACAAGCCGGCCGTCACCGTTCCGGATGGATCCAACTACCTCGACTGGTACTTCCAGGGCATGATTTGGGCCTTCGGTGGCTCTTACTCTGATGAGTGGGAACCGAACTTTACGTCGAAGGAGTCCATCGAGGCTGGCAAGTTCTTGCAGGACCAGGTCAAGGCCGGTCACATCGAAATCTCCACTGACCCGACCGTAGCCTTCGGCTCTGGCAAGGCCTCTGGACTGCTGGAGTCCACTGGTTCTCTGGGCGGCCTGAAGGAGACGGCGACGATTCCATTCATCACCACCTACCTGCCAGGCCCTGGTCCTTCGGCAGCCACCGGTGGTGCTGGTCTGGCAGTGCCGGCTGGAATCTCTGACGAGCGCAAGGCTAACGCGGTCAAGTTCATTGACTTCCTGACGAACACCGAGAACACCATCAAGTTCTCCCAGAAGACGGGTTACATGCCGGTGCGCAAGGACGCCCTGGATGATCCGGAGGAGAAGAAGTTCTTGGAGGAGAACCCGAACGCCCAGACGGCAATCGAGCAGCTCAACGAGAACACCAAGCCGCAGGATTACGCTCGCGTCTTCGTGCCGGGCGGCGGACAGCGCATCGGTGGTGTTCTCGACCGCATCACTGTGGGCAATGAGGATGTGGAGTCCGCATTCGGCGACCTGCAGAAGGAGACGCAGAGCGTTATCGACCGCGACATCACCCCGAAGCTCAAGTAACACTTCGGATCGTTTGAAAGGACACCATGGCTACTGTTGAATTCCGTCAGGCTTCCAGGATTTATGACCCGAAAAAGCCACCGGCGGTCAGCCGCATTAACCTCGATATCAAGGACGGCGAGTTTCTAGTACTCGTCGGACCGTCTGGTTGCGGCAAGTCCACGACATTGCGCATGCTTGCTGGCCTTGAGCCAATCGACGAAGGCCAGATCTTCATCGACGGGGCCGACGTTACCGAGACCCGCTCGCGGGACCGCGATGTAGCCATGGTGTTCCAGTCCTATGCGCTGTACCCCAACATGACAGCACGTCAGAACATGGCGTTTGCATTGCAAAATGCCAAGGTGGATAAGGCAACCATCGAAGAGCGCGTGAGCTTCGCTGCGAAAATGCTGGAGCTGGAGGACCTTATCGATCGCAAGCCCTCCGCAATGTCGGGTGGCCAGCGCCAGCGTGTGGCCATGGGGCGCGCTATCGTGCGCCAGCCCAAGGTCTTTCTCATGGATGAGCCCCTCTCCAACCTGGATGCGAAGCTCCGCGTATCCACGCGTGCGCAGATCCTTCAACTGCAGCGCGAGCTTAACACCACCACGGTCTATGTCACCCACGACCAAACTGAGGCAATGACCATGGGGGATCGCGTGTGTGTCCTCAAACAGGGCATTATTCAGCAGGTCGCCCCACCTAAAACACTGTATGAGAACCCCGGTAATTCCTTCGTCGCGACGTTCATCGGTTCGCCGGCTATGACTCTCATCGACAACGTCCCCTTCGTTGACGGTCGCGTCGTCAGCGGCAAAGACCAGGCGCTGGACTACTACATGCCACAGGAACAGGCCGCGAAGGTGGGAGCGGATCACGTCCTCGTTGGTGTGCGCCCAGAGAACTGGGAAATCATCGGCGTCAACCAACCAGGTGAAGAGTATGGGATACCGGTTAGGGTCGATATCGTGGAGCACTTAGGCTCCGAGCTGTACGTCTATGGTGGTCGCGAAGAGTCGGCCAATGACGGGACCGTGGTCCGCGGTGACCGCATCACGGTGAAGGTGCCGCGCGGCATTGACGTGCACCAAGGCGACACGATCTACCTTCGCCCGATGAAGGGCGGGTGCGTGTTTTTCGCCCCGGACACCGAAATCAATTACGACTATCTCTAACCCGGCTCCACCACATCTGTTGCGCCGGTGGCAGAGCTCCCGCCGAGGAGTATTGCCACCGGCGCGTTGCTTATGGAGTGACGACCGGACGGGAGGCCCGCTCCAACAGCACTGCGATTGATTCATAGGTCCGCCCGGAGATCATCTCCAGGCCCATCTCGCAGGTGCGGTTATCGGAGACGAAGGCGTCGAAGTGCTCCGCGTCGAGAGAAGCGCGTTCTTCGCGCGTGGCGGACTCGACGAGCTCCGGGTGCAGCATGACGCGGTCACCGGCGGAGCCACAGCACATCGCGCCCTCTGGGACTTTGGCAGAACCGCAGAGGTTCGCCAGGTCAACCAGGGCCTGGCTCATGCCCATGTGGTCAGTCGAGCAAGTTGGGTGGACTGCGATGGAGCCCATGTTTTTCACGATGGGCAGGTGCGGGGCGATTTCATCACGGAGCCATTCCACGACATCGAGGATGCGCAGATCCTCCCAAAGCTTGCGGTCGGCAGGGGAGAGCACCTCAGGAACCGAATCGAGCAACCCGTGGGTGCAGCTGGCAGCATCGACCACGATGGGCAGCTGGCCGTGCTCCGACCAGTGCCAGAGGTCGCGCACAATCTTTTGAGCTTGGTACTCAAACCCTTCCTTGTAGCCCTTGGAGGACCACGGTGTGCCACAGCAATCGCCGGCGACATCCTCGGGGATCCACACCGGCTGGCCAGCCCGGCGTCCCAGTTCCACGATGGCGCGCGGGAGATCGACCGAATCCTTAGCCGCTCCGGCTGGGCGGCCGAAGATGCGGTTGATGCAGGCAGGGAAGTAGAGCGCGCCAGCGCCCTCGCGCGGGGTTTCCGGCAGACGCGATGCGGCCTGCGGAAGCGGCCCCGGGACGGTGGGCAGCAAGTCCGGTGCTACCACGTTACGTGCCATGTTGGCGCCCAGCTCGAGGGGCTTGTGGGGAATCTTGTTGGCGGAGATGATGCCAGCGCGGGCAAGCCTTTCCACCAACTCCCAACGCTGTGCCGTCGTCAGTGCCACCTTCTCGCGGGCCGGGGTGGCCTGCTGGGCGCGCAGCTGCTTCATCACTGCGCCGGTGTCGATGCTAATCGGGCAGGGGATAGAGCAGGTGCCGTCGGCGGCGCACATGTCGACGGCGTCGTACTGATACTCCTTCTGCAGCTGCGCCAAGACCTCCGAGCCTTCTTCCTGCCGGGCCATCTCGCGGCGCAGCACGATGCGCTGGCGCGGGGTCACCGTGGCGTGGCGGGAGGGGCAGACAGGCTCACAGAAACCGCATTCCACACACGGGTTGATCTCTTCCTCGACCTTGGGGAAGGACTTGAAGTTGCGCAGGTGGATGGTTTGGTCCCGGGTGAGCTTCACGTTCGGTGCCAGGATGCTCTTGGGATCGATCATGTTCTTGACTTCCCAGAACAGCTCGAAGGCCTCCGTGCCCCACTCGTGCTCCAGGAAGGGGGCCATGTTCACGCCGGTACCGTGCTCGGCCTTCATCGAGCCCTGGTACTTATCAATGACCAGCTCGGCTAAATCATCCAAGAACGCGGCATAGGATTCGCGCTCCTCCTCAACATCGAAGCGCGGGGTAAAGAAGAAGTGCAGGTTGCCAAAAGCAGCGTGACCCATAACCGATTCCGGGTAACCATACTTGGCCTGCAAGTCCAACAGGTCCGCTGCGGCTTCGCCAACCTGAGAAGGCGGGAAGCAGACATCCTCGGTAATGTACGCCGTGCCGTTCGGACGGTCCGCGCCCAGCAGGCCGTACAGGCCGTTGCGCAGCTCCCACGCTCCGCGCATACCTTCTGCGGTGGTGAGGAATTCGAGGGGGCGCAGTAGTGGGGCGTCGGCAAGCACGGTGCGTAGGCGATCCATGGCCTTGTCCAAGTCTGCCTCGTCGCTGCCGCCGACCTCGACGAGGAGTGCTGCGGCGTCATCATCGAGGTTGCGCCACGATTCCGGCGCGTGCGCATAGTGCTCGGCCGAGCGGCGCATGACCGGGGCAACCAGAAGCTCGCAGGCTTCCGCGCCGGTCTCCATGATGGGGTGCACGTAGTTTGCGGCATCGCGGAGGTTGGGCAGCTCGACCCAGGTCGTGGCCTTCACGCGCGGAAGCTTCACCGTGCGGATGACGGATTCCGTGATGGCACCGAAGATGCCCTCGGAGCCGATGAGCAGGCGCTTAAGGATGTGCACGGGTTCGTCTTCATCGAGGAAGGCATCAATTCGCAGTCCATTGGTGTTGCGAATAGAGAACTTAGTGCGCAGGAACTTCACCATCTCGGTGTTGGCGCGCAGCTTATCGCGGAAGGCCAGCAGATCAGCGTGGAGCTTCGGCTCCTGCTTGCGGAAGGCCTCGTCCCCACGAGACGTATCCACGATGGTGCCGGAGGGCAAGACGAAGATGAGCTCTTCGATGCTGTGGTAGCTATCGCGCTCCAAGGAGCAGCGCATGCCGCCGGAGTTATCGGCCAGCACGCCACCGATGGTGCACACGGACGTGGATCCCGGGTCCGGCCCCAGCATGAAGCCATGGCGGGAGAGTACTGCCTGGGCATCGCCCAAGATGACGCCGGGGCGCGACCACAGCTTGCGGCCTTCTTCGCGCACTTCCATGCCGCCGAAGTGGGTCTTGACATCGACGAGGATGTCATCGCCCATGGCCTGGCCGTTCAGGGACGTTCCTGCTGCGCGGAAGGTCATGTGGCGACCGTGAGAATCGCAGTACTTCATGAGCGCAGCGAGGTCCGCTGCGTTGCGCGGGGAAACCACGATGTTCGGGATGGATCGGTAGGGGCCGGCATCAGAGGAAAAGCGCACGAGGTCGCTGAGCCGGCCGTGCACGTTCTCTTGACCGACGATGGCTTCCATGTCCGCAACCAGCTCGGCGGGGGAGCCGTGGCGGTAGCGCTCGGAAACGGCGTCGGCCTGGCTGGTAGCGCCGGCCGGGCGTGAGAAACGAGAGGAATCGGGGCTTAGTAGCTTGGACATATTTCTAATCTATCGCTTGACAGTAAATCTCGACCAAACCGGGTACGTGAGGTTCATCATATGGGATACTCAATTCATATAGTGAGACATATTCTGGAAAGGAAACACTATGACGAACCCGCGCACAGAAGGGGAGACTGGCGAGAAACTCGCCGTCTACATCTTTCCCATCGTTATTGTTGCCTGCGCCATTGTCGCCTTTTTGAGCCCCAGCACCTTTGAGCCGGTGGGGCAGTACACCTCGCAATTGCTTATGGTCATCATGTTTTCCATGGGGCTTACCCTGACGATTCCGGACCTGGCCCTGGTGGCGAAGCGCCCATTGCCCATCTTCTTGGGCGTTCTCTGTCAGTTTGCCATCATGCCGACGAGTGCCGTGCTCGTGGCTAAACTGCTAGGGCTTTCCGACGCCGCCACCGTCGGCCTCATCCTTCTCGGGTCGGTCCCCGGCGGTACGGCCTCCAACGTGATGGCCTACCTGGCCAAGGGTGATGTGGCGCTGTCGGTGGCGATGACCTCGGTATCCACGCTGGTCTCGCCGATCATGACGCCGTTGCTCATGCTGTGGTTGGCGGGGCAAACCGCGGAGGTCGATGGTGCTGGCATGATGTGGTCGCTGGTCCAGACCGTCCTCATCCCGGTAGGCCTGGGTCTGCTGCTGCGCGTGATTGCTAGCAAGGCGGTAGACAAGGTGCTGCCGGCTTTGCCGTGGGTGGCCATCGCAGGCATCGGCGGCGTGGTCACAGCGGTGGTGTCGAAATCGCAAGATAAGCTGATCACCGTTGGTCTCGTCGTGTTTATCGGCGTGGCTATCCAGAACCTCATCGGATTCCTCTTTGGCTACTACATGGCCAAGCTAGCCCGCCAGCGCGAGGCAGCGGCGCGCACCACGGCAATTGAGGTGGCGACCCAGAACTCGGGGCTTGCTTCGGCATTGGCCTTGCAGTTCTTTAGCCCAGAGGCGGCGCTGCCGGGTGTGGTTGCTGCAGTGTGGGCCAACGTCACTGGCGCAGTCTTCTCCGCCATCGTGCGCCGCAAGCCCATCGAGGACGAGGCGGAATCCAGTAAAACTGCGGTTTCTGTGTAGAAGGTTGCCCATCCGGGCAACTAGCTCCGCATAGGTGGTTGGCACATGTTTGCCGGCCACCTTTTCTGTTTGTGCAGACCTGGAAGTGCATTCATGCAGGTGGTCGTCGTCAAGCGCCCAGGCAGTGCTTTGCGACGACCAGCGAGTCTGTACTTCCAGGTCTGCACTTTTGAAGGCGGCGGGGCACGGTGCGACAAAAAATCTCCCCGCCCTTCGGTGAGCAACACCGGAAGGAGACGGGGAGATGCTTGTGTCTGAAGACCTAAACCTGGGAAAGATCCTGGTCCTTCAGCTCCTGCATCATGAGGATAGCGATGAGGGAGATGAAGCAGACGATGATGAGGTAATAGCCCACGTAGCTCACGTTAAAGGCGCTGACCAGCCACGTAGCGATGAACGGGGCCACGGCGGCACCCAGGATAGAAGAGACGTTGTACGCGATGCCGGAACCGGTGTAGCGGACGTTAGTGGGGAAGAGCTCCGGCAAGACAGCCGACATGGGGCCGAAGATGAGGCCCATGATGAACATGCCGACGAGCAAGAAGCCGAGGACCGAGTTGCGGTCAGCGTGCTCAATGCCGAGGAAGAAGGGGAAGCTGAAGCCGAAGGTAATCATGATGAGTGAGGTCACGACCAGGATCGGCTTGCGGCCATACCTATCCGACAGCATGGAAGATACGGGAATGCCGATGATGAACATGAAGATGGAGATCAGCTGGATCTCCAGGAATTCCAGGTAGGGGATTCCCAAACCCAGCCCCTGGGATTTATCGCCGATACCGTAGGAGAGAATCCAGGTGGTGACTAGGTAGAACAGCGTGTAACAGGAGACCATGACGAAGGTACCGATGATCATCGGCTTCCAGGCAGTGCGGAAAGCCTCCACCATGGGGGTCTTGACCTTCTTGCCTTCGTCTACTGCCTGCTGGAAGACAGGTGTTTCCTCCAGGCGCAGGCGGACGTAGAGGCCAATGAGGACCATGACAGCGGAGGCGAGGAAGGGCAAGCGCCAGCCCCATTCCATGAAGGTGCCGGTCGTGTCGCCGCGGGAGTAATCCATGGTCGCAACCAGAGTCAGGAAGAAGCCATTGGCGAGCAAGAACCCGAAAGGTGCGCCGAACTGCGGCCACATGGCGGCGGAAGCGCGCTTGCCTTCCTCGGCGGTCTCGGAAGCCAGCAAAGCTGCACCGGACCATTCGCCGCCCAAGCCCAAACCCTGGCAGAAGCGCATCAGGGCCAACAGGGCAGGCGCGATGATGCCCGCGGTCTGGTACGTGGGGAGGACGCCGATGATGAAGGTAGCAATGCCCATCGTCAGGAGTGCACCCACGAGGGTGGCCTTGCGGCCGATGCGATCGCCAAAGTGTCCAAAGAGCACTGAGCCCAGTGGCCGGGCAATGAAGGCCAGGCCGAAGGTGGCAAAGGACTGGAGCAGGGCAACGGTGGGGTCCTCGGTCTTCGGGAAGAAGAGGAAAGGAAAGACGGCTACGGCTGCCGTGGCATAAATATAGAAGTCATAGAACTCGATGGTCGTACCAATGGTCGATGCCACGGCCACACGCACGCGGTCACGTTTTGTGAGCTGCTGTGCTGGGGCCGCTGTCTTTGGCGGCGTGGTGCTGACGGCGGTCATGTGGGAAGCGCCCTCCTTGATAATTTCAATAGAGTGATTGATTATGTGGGAAACATTACCGTCCCATAGGTTGAAATCCAACTCTCACCACATGATAAATTCGCGAGAACTAGGAAGGGGTTAACATGTTGTGGTGCTGTGGCCGTGACTATTGGGCGGGGAGGGTGCGCAAATACAATCTGACATAATGTACATTATCGGACAATAACTTGTGCAGCGGGCGGCGTGACTTCGCATCTCCCATCTCTGAGCTCGCATGGATCTATGCTCAGGCCTTGACGGCGCGACCCTTGCTGAGTCATGGGCGCCGGCGGAGCCATGTGTGTGTTGCGCGTACTCAACTAGCTCTTGATGCTTTACTCCGAGTTGCCTGTCCTGTCCCGGAAGTTCAAGCCTTCAGCTCATTTGGGCGACTTCTTTGTTCGCTGCCTTCCGGGCGGCTTTCCCGTGCGTCATGCGATGGTCGGAGAACTGTCATGTGTGCAAGTGGAATATTCGTGGTGACGCCTTTAGAT
This sequence comes from Corynebacterium sp. HMSC068G04, assembly GCF_001814885.1. Taxonomy (NCBI): domain Bacteria; kingdom Bacillati; phylum Actinomycetota; class Actinomycetes; order Mycobacteriales; family Corynebacteriaceae; genus Corynebacterium; species Corynebacterium sp. HMSC068G04. The sequence continues at coordinate 32,598 of NZ_KV818351.1, forward strand.
CTGGGCCGATCTGCGCCTCCCTAGCCGTCCTTGGAGCGACCCCTTTTAAGGCAAAATATAGTCACTGTTACGTAATGGTGCGGTATTTGGGGGGAGTCCATCGGAGAACTGTTTTAGCGCCGTTGGTAAGCCATCACCAGCTGCACCACGGTGAGAGCTACAAGCACTACAGAAAACGCTGCCAGAAGCTTCGTCCCCTGAAACCAGATGAAAATACCGAACCCTGCGAGTACTACGAGACGCACCCACAGGACAGGAATAAGATGCTGATAATTCATGACTGACCGGATGCGTTACTTCTCGAGGGTAACGCGAACGTTAACGTCGCCGACCTCAGAGATCTTCGCGGCGATCATCTCCGGGGCTTCGACGCCGAATTCAAGGCGGTTAATCGGAATATCGCCGCCCAAAATAATGGTGTCGCCATCGCGGACTACCTGGAAGTCCTGTGTCACGTTCTTGGTCTCGCCGTGGATGGTCAAGTCACCAGTCAGCGGCACGGTGACCAATGAGCCGTCGTCAGGCACAGCGGAGACATCTGCCGGCTCGGTCAACGTGAAGGTCGACTCTGGGTACTTCGTTACCTCAAAGAGCTTCGACTTCATGTTCTGATCGCGCACCTTCTTGTCCGTGGTCAGGCTCGCCATGTCCACGGTGATGCTGGCTTCCTCAACGACCTCGTCCTTGATGGTTGCCTGGCCCGTGACATGCTTGGTGGAGCCAGACGTCGTGCGCTTATCCGCCGGCAGGATCTCGTCGATGGTAAACCCAGCTGAGGTGTAGTTGTAGGCCGAACCTTGCACCACGTGCCATTCGCCATCAACGTCCGTTGTTGCGGCATGGACCTTATCCGCGTTGATCGGTTCGGTCTTCACACCGCGGCCCATGATCACCGAAAATGCTAGCGGTCCAAGGGCCAGCGCTGACGAGGCCAGAATCAGGACCACGAAGATACTGACAATCAGTTTGCGGTTACCCAATACAGATTTCATGTGCTATCTCAATTCCTCAAGCTTGCGAGCCAATGTGACCAGTTCGGCACACAGTTCTTCCATTTCTTCAGCGCTGGCGCTTTCCGACGCCGCCGTGGCGACGTCCTCGGCACAGCATCGAAGCTCGAAGAGGCCGTCACGAAGTCGGTCGGCCTTCTCCGGAGTCAAGATGACAGCGTTGGCTGGAATAGGCGTCCCTGCGACGTTATGGCGCTGTTCGTACGCGCGTTGCTTGCACGAGGGCGAGCAAAACTTGCGAGGCCTTCCTCGGCCGCCCTGGGCGATCTCTTTGCCGCACCACTGGCAGATAGCCGAGCCGCGCCTTGTTGGCTTTCCGGGCTGCGGATCCTGTGTACCAATCACCTCACACACCTTAGCCCATTAAACCGAGGGTGGGAACAAAGGCAGTGGGCCGTTCGTTATAATGATTGTTCTCTGGGTGATATGGGTCGACCCTGATCACTTCCCTACCTCAACACGTGAAAAGGATGATGTTGCATGGCAGATCGCGTACTCCGTGGCAGCCGCATGGGCGCAGTGAGTTACGAAACCGACCGCGACCACGACTTGGCCCCACGCCAAATGGTGAAGTACCGCACCGAAGACGGCGACATCTATGAGGTGCCCTTCGCTGACGATGCGGAAATCCCTGAGGAGTGGATGTGCAAGAACGGTAAGCTCGGCACCCTTGTTGAGGGCGAGGGCGTCGAGTCCAAGCCGGTGAAGCCGCCGCGGACCCACTGGGACATGCTGCGCGAGCGCCGCTCCATTGAGGAGTTGGATGAACTTTTGACCGAGCGCATTGAGAATCTTCGTTCTCGTCGCCGCGCGGCCGCCCGTCTGCTCAAGGAACAGAAGGCGCAGGAAGAAGGCGAAGCTTAGAGGGCTTCTAGGAAGCCCACAAAGACCACAGGGTAGCGGATCCACGATGACGTGGATACCGCTACCCTATTTTCGGCTTTAGGCCAGCTGGCGCGCACCGCGTTAGGAAGAAGAGCTATCGGGTGATTGCGAATTGAGTTCGGGCCATTGCAGCACTAGCTCGGCGAGATAGACCGCGAGAGCTGGGCCCAGCACCGCGAGGAAGAACAGGTAGCCTCCCCACTGCGCTGGGAAAAAGACGGGATACAGAACAAGCACTATGCCAGGCAATACTGCCAATAGAGTACGCGGTAGGTGCCCTACCGCCTTCATTATGGCCTGTGTGCTTCTTTGACGGAATCCGAGCCCCGGTGCATCGAGATGGAAGAACCATACGCTGACACAGCCCAATACGATAAGCCCCGAGATCAAGGCTGCGCGCAGTATCAGGCCCATTGAACCCAGATCTGCCTTGGCAATAATCGCGAATTCATACGCGGCTAAGGCGGCGACGGCGAGGCAAATCAACCACCATGCGGTGTTGACCCCGGGACGCGTCAGAAGGCCCCGAACGAAGGCTGAGCCGCGGCGAGAACCTTCCTCCCGGACCATCTGCCCGGTCACCGCATGGGCGGTGCGCAAGGACATTCCCCCGGTGAACACGGGAAAGCACGTGATCACCAAGAGAACATTCACGATGACTAGGTCAGCGAAGAGGCTCAGAGCAGCATAGAACTTCGATTCGGGGCCGAGCATGCGATTCATGGTTTTCTAACCTATCGCACCGGTTTAACCCTTCACGGCACCGGCAGCCACACCTTCGATGATGTGCTTCTGCGTGGAGAAGTAGAAGATGACGATGGGGATGATGGCCAGTACCAGCATGGCCATCATGGCACCCATATCGCGGTTACCGTTGGAGCCAACGAAGGACTGGATGACCACCGGGATGGTCTTGTATCGCGTGGACAGACCGATGACCAAGTACGGCAGCAGGTAGTCGTTCCACACCCACATGGCGTTGAGAATGGCCACGGTAATGGCAGTCGGCTTGAGCATGGGCCACACCACACGGAAGTAGTTTTGGATCGGCCCACAACCGTCGATCATCGCGGCTTCCTCGACATCCAGAGGGATGGACTTGACGAAGCCTGCAAACATGAACACCGACAGACCGGAACCGAAACCGAGGTAAAGCACCACGATACCGATCGGGTTGTTGAGGTGAAGCATGTCTGCAATCTTGACCGTCGGGAACATGACCATCTGGAAGGGGATGATCATGGAGACCACGAAGAGGTAGTACAGAAGGTTTGTCCACCACGTCTTGACGCGCGTGATGTAGTAGGCGGTCATCGCGGAGAAGAACACGATGACGATGACGGACAGGATCGTGATGATGAAGGACCACAAGGTCGCTTCCAAGAATCCCTGCTTGGTCAAGCCCACCATGAAGTTCTCGAAGCCGACCCACGTTTCACCGATGGGAAGCGAGAAAGGATCGGAGGAGATAGCGAACTTGGACTTAAAGGAGTTGATGAAGATGAAGAGGATCGGCCCAAGGAAGACGATGGTGAAGAACACCAGAATGGCGTAGACCACGAACTTGGCGCCACCAGACATCCGAGTCTTATTATCCAAGGGAAGCTGGTGATCCTTCTTCTTCGAGGCCGGAACGGCCTGCGCTGAAGTGCTGGTAGTCATAACTTAAGCCTCGATTTCCTTGGAGCGGGTCGCGCGCAGCTGGAAGTAAGCGATGACGACCACAACGACGACGAAGATGACAGCCTTGGCCTGGCCGACCCCCTCGACATTCATACGGTTAAAGAGCGTGTTGACGATGTTGAGCGCCACCATCTCAGTTTGCCCGCCAGGAGCGCCGTTGGTCAGCGCCAAGTTCTGGTCGAAGAGCTTGAAGGAGTTCGACAAAGTCAAGAAGAGGCAGATGGTAATCGACGGCATGACCATCGGAATAGTGACGTGGCGCAGCATCTCCCACTTATTGACACCGTCGAGCTCGGCAGCCTCGATGAGCTCGGGCGGGACGTTCTGGAGGCCGGCGATATAAATGATCATCATGTAGCCGATCAGCTGCCAGTTAAGCAGCATGATGAGGCCGGCGTAGCCAAACTTCCAGTCCGCACTAATCGTTGTGGAATAGTGCGAGAGCACGGCGTTGATCATGGTCTGCCAGGTATAACCCAGCACGATGCCGCCGATGAGGTTCGGCATGAAGAAGACTGTGCGGAAAAAATTGGTACCGCGAAGTTTGCGGGTCAGCATCCACGCCAGGAGGAAGGCGAAGACATTGACGGTGATCACGGAGACGATGACCACGAGGACAGTGAAACCGAAGGCTGAAACGAAACCTTCGCGTTGGGAGAAAGCTTTGGCGTAGTTGTCGATGCCAACCCACTTGGCGTTGGTGATGGTGGTGAACTTCGTAAAGGAAAGGAAGAAACCCACGATGAACGGCACCAAGAAGGCAATCATGAATGCCAGAAGGGTGGGCAAGACAAAGACCGGGAAGTACTTCTTCAGCGTTGCTTGCATGGTGGTGAAACCTTAATTTCTGGTGGTGCCACACGTGTCCTAGCGGGAAGGCGGTGAGGAGAGGAGGCTGAGGATGCGGAGAACCAGTCGCGCACGTGCTACCGGCGTGGGCCACAATCCCCACCTACTCCCCTCCCCGCCCTCCATTGCCGGAAGACGTTTGGCGAGGGGATTGGGACTTTAAAGATTTAGCCCCAGTTGGATTCCTTCTCAGCAGCCCAGTTGTCCTTGAACTGCTTGACGACGTCCTCCCACTTCAGCGTTCCGGAGGCGTATTGCGACAAGGCCTGGCCGAAGTCATCCTTGAATTGCTGCGACGGGAAGTACTGGAAATTCCACGGGTAGGTGGTCAGATCCTCGTTAGCGATAGCTTCCGCGACCTGCTCAGCAAGGGGATCATTCGGGGTGTCTTCAGCGGTGTAGCTTTCGAACGGTGCGATGAAGCCCAGGTCCTTCACCACGTGCTCCTTGCCAGCATCAGAGGTAAACAGCCAATCCACGAAGTCCTTAGTGGCTTGCTGGTCGACCTCAGAGGCCTCAGAGTTCACGCCCAGGTAGTTCTCGGTGCCGACGTTGATGCCGTACTTTTCTTCGTCTGGCAGACCCATGTACATGGGCAAGAACTTGATCTTGTCTTCCTTGACCACGTTGCCAGAGGTCTCGGAAATCTGGGACCATGCCCAGTTACCGTTCTGAACCATGGCGGCCTTACCCTGCGCAAACTCAGCCATGGAATCAGACACCGTCTTAGAAGGTGCAAGAGACTTTTCTACGGTGGAGTTATCAAGGTAGAGGTCGAAGAGATTCTTGTACTCCTTGTTGTAGGAGAACTCGATATCGTTGGTGTCCTCGACGTTCTTGTCCTGGTACTCCTGCCAGATCGGAGCGTTAGCCAAGTGGGTCTGCCAACGCCAGTCTTCACCGGAGGTCAGTGAGGTGGAGGCGAAGGCGCCCTCGATACCGAGCTCGTCCTTCTTTGCCTGCATATCCTCGGCGACTTCCTTGAGCTTTTGGTAGCTCTTGATTTCATCCGTGGACTTGATCTTCGCGCCGGAGGTGGCGATGTACTTGTCGAAGATCTCGTCGTTGTAGATGATGCCGAAGCCTTCGACGGCGAACGGGACGCCGCGTACCTCTCCGTCCTCGGTGGTTAGCGGTGGGATGTCGTCGGTGAGCTGCTTAGCTACCTCAGTGTCCGACATATCCGCCATGTAGTCTTGCCAGGTGATGAAGCCAGCAGGTCCGTTGACCTGGAAGAGAGTCGGGGCTTCATCCTTACCGATTTCCGCCTTGAGGGTCTGCTCATAAGAGCCGGAGGCGGCGGTAACGACCTTGACCTTGACACCGGTTTCTTCAGTGTAGGCCTTTGCGATCTCCTGGTATGCCGCGTCCTGTTCAGGTTTGAAGTTCAGGAAGTAAACATCGCCTTCCTCGTCGGTGGAGCCTGAGCACGCGACGAGACTTGCGGCGGCGAGCATGGATGCCATGCTGATGGATGCGATGCGAGTAAGACGCTTCATGAGGTCCTCATCTTTCTTGATGAAAAGCGGGATGGTGGGCCAGGGATAGATACCCGGCTCGTATTCGGTTGTGTCTGGGAGACCTCCCGTAACGAAGGCTTCTTCCCAGCGCCACCAAGTGCTTCATAGCGGATCGCAGTCCGACTATGAACTGGTTAGCCTGCCCTCCATCTTAGTGAGGTATTCCACATATTCAAAAGAATTCGGACATAAAACACCCGATTGTGACCATATCCATATTCGGGCATGGAAACCCTCCCCATTTATGGGGCAATCGGGCTTAAAACTTACAAAAACATATAAAAAGCAGTTGAAAAAGTCTGGTTGGATTTGAGATTGCGGGCGTTGTTGGGACACGCGAGAGGTTATGACAAGTCTTCGTCTGCCGGGGGCGTGTTGAGGAGCCGGGCCTCAGCACGGCGGGCTGGTAGTACAGACGCCAGATAGGATGCCGTGGCCTCCGCGAGCGTGACGGCCTCTCCCCTTTCCTGGGCGAGGAACCAACGGTGATCGACTATCTCGTGGAAGATTTGTGCCGGCTCAAGCTTGTCTAGCATCTCTTCGGGCACGGCAGCGATAGTCGGCTCATACTCATGCGTCATCCACAAGTGCGCGGCCTGGGTAAGGCCGACGTGAGGCCCACATTCCACGGCCTGGTAGGCCTGGATGGAGCCTAGAAGGCGTTGGGCTTGATGCTCTTCGACGCTGAGTCCAGTTAAGCTCAACAGCTCTGCACGATAGTGACCCGGATCCACCACTACGGGCCGGATTCGTACTACCTGCCGAGAATCGTCCTTGGTTACCTTGAGCTCCCCTACATCAAAGCCCAGTTGGTTGAGGCGGTCGATTCTCTCGGAGACGCGCCAGTACTCACTGGCATCCACGGCCTCCTCAGCGGTGAGTTCTGTCCACAGCTCAAGATAGGAACTCTCGACAAGGCTGCCTAGTGCAATGACATCGATAGACCCATCCAAGCATTCACCCGCCTGTAGGTCCATGAGCTCGCCGATGATGTTGACGCGGGCAATGTCGACGTCGTACAGCCTGCGTGATTCGGAGAGGTTGGGTTGGAACTCGCCCGTCTCGGCATCGACAAGATAGGCGGAATAGGTCTCAGCATCGCGCCGAAAGAGAGTGTTGGACAGTGACACATCGCCCCAGTAGAAGTTGAGCAGATGCATCCGCACCAACAGCACGGACAGGGCGCGGATGAGCTTCTCCGCTTCCACGACCGTGAGGTGCCGAGAGAAGATCTCGCGATAGGGCAGGGAGAACTCCAAGTGCTCGGTTACCAAAGCTGCGGTGAGTTCCCCGTAGTCTTCCTCTGCCGGATGGCGGCCGGTGATCACGGCTACGGGGCGCACACTAGGGGCGCCAAGGCGCTGCAGTTCACGCAGCATCTTGTACTCGTGGTGGGCGGTACGCGCACCAATTTCCTTGACCGCGACGATGCCACGGTTGATCCCCACGAACCGCACGATATGCCGGGAAATACCCCTGGGCAATGCGGCGATGAGAGCATCGGGCCACTGCTCTAAGGGTGTGTCCCAGGGCAGCGTCAGCAGTGCCGACGCGTACGTCGACGAGGTGATGCTCATGGACTCTTTCATGGTGAATCACTCCACCTTTTCTGCTGACTATGGCTGAAACTGTCCTATTCATTACGTGCCGCGGGGCAGCGGGCACGCGGGCTTAAGGAAGGCGCTTGCCGGTCGACGCCGAGAAGTTGTGCTGGCCACCCTCCACGATGCGCGCGTGGAAAATGCTGCCCGGAGCCGGCGCGGTGTTCGGCGCAGCGCGGACGACGATTTGGCCGGACTCGGGGACGTCCTCGCTTGAGGATCCAAGGTCGCCCTCGCCCACCAACTTGCCGTAGAGGAAGGAATCAGAACCAAGTTCCTCCACGAAGTCGAGCTTGATCGGGATGGAAAGATCTGTGGACTCGCCCTCCGGAATGATCTCCAGTGCCTCCGGGCGGAAACCGATGGTGATGCGGCCATTATCCTCGGGCGTCATCGCGGCAAGGGTTTCCGGGGAAAGCTTGATGCGAGCGTGGCCAGAGGTGGCGTCGCCATCCTTGACTGAGAAGGTGCCCAAGTTCATGGCTGGGGAGCCGATGAAGCCCGCGACGAAGACGTTGGCGGGGCGGTCATAAAGCTCGCGGGGCGCGCCAACCTGCTGCAGGTAGCCATCCTTCAGCACCGCGATACGGTCACCCATGGTCAAGGCCTCCGTCTGGTCGTGGGTGACGTAGACGGTGGTAACTCCAAGCTTGCGCTGCAGGGCTGCAATCTGGGTACGCGTCTGAACACGCAGCTTGGCATCGAGGTTAGAAAGCGGCTCATCCATGAGGAAGACCTGCGGGTTACGAACAATGGCGCGGCCCATGGCCACACGCTGGCGCTGACCACCGGACAGGGCCTTCGGCTTGCGCTCCAAGAATTCGGTCAGGCCCAAGGTAGCGGCTGCTTCGTCGACGCGCTTATTGATCTCGTCTTGGGACTTGCCGGCGATCTTCAGTGCGAAGCCCATGTTCTCGCGCACGGTCATGTGTGGGTAGAGAGCATAGTTTTGGAAAACCATGGCGATGTCACGGTCACGCGGTGCAACGTGGGTGACGTCCTTGTCTCCGATGTAAATGGCACCGTCAGTAACGTTTTCCAAACCGGCCAGCATGCGCAGTGTGGTGGATTTACCACAGCCGGAAGGACCGACGAGGACGAGGAACTCGCCATCAGCGATTTCCAGGTTGAATTTCTTGACGGTGGGTTCCTTTGCTCCCGGGTAGGTCAGGGATGCATCTTTGAACGTTACGGTTGCCATAGCAAAATCTCCTCCATCGACAGGTACGTGCCGAACGATCCGTAGTGTGAGAAACAGTGAAGTAAATCACTGTGCACCAGATACAGTGCTACTTATGACATTAGCACTAGCACTGGTAACTACGGCAAAAGCCCGGAAACCATAACGGGCTTCCGGGCTGGTTCTTATTCCTTACGCGCGTGTATGAGGCGCCATGAGCATCAAATTAACGCTTGAGGGTGCCTTTCACCAGGTTGGAGACTTCGGAAACAAAGTCGGCCACGGCATTCTTTGCCGTGTTGACCTTCGGGCCAAGCTCCAGGTCCTTGACCGTGCGGGAGCCGATCTTCGAAACCTCCGAGGTGAAATCGCTGATCTGCTCGGAGCGGTGAGCCACGCCCCACTTGGTTACTTCGAGCAGGGAATCCTTGACAAAGGAGCCGTCAAGCTTCGACTCACCCAGCTCTCGCTCGGTAAAGGTGATCGGTACCTCGCGGACATCGAAGCCATCCTTGATGGCGCGGAAGGCAACGTCAACCTGGAAGATGTATCCGGCGTTGGAGAGCTCTTCAAAGTCGAGGTGTTCAAGCAGCTCGCGCCGGAAAGCACGGTAGCCAGCAGTCATGTCATTGATTCCGGCACCCAGGGCAACCGAAATGTACTTGTTGCCCAAGCGGGAAAGCAGCTCGCGGTTGGCAGGCCAGTTCACTGTCTCTCCGCCCGGTACGTAGCGAGAGCCAATGACCAGATCTGCGCCCTTCTCGATTTCCTCAAGCAAGAGGTGGAGCTGCTCCGGCGCGTGGGAGCCGTCGGCGTCCATTTCGCACAGAACCTGGTAATCCTTCTCCAGGCCCCACTTGAAACCGGCGATGTACGCGCCGAGAAGTCCGCCCTTGCCCTCACGGTGGAGAACGTGCAGGTGAGAATCCTCAGCGGCCAGCTTATCCGCCGCGTCACCGGTGCCGTCCGGGGAGTTATCGTCCACAATCAGGATGTGAACCTCCGGCGTTGCCTTGCGCACGCGCCCGGTAATGAGCGGTAGGTTCTCGATCTCGTTGTAAGTAGGGATGATGACCAGGGTAGATTCGCGGGTCGAGCTCACTAGTTCCTTGCTCCTTTAGATTTCTTTCTGAGGCGCGCTGCGTCGTCCGGACAAGCGGGTGGAATAGATCGCATACAGCGCACAGACCGTTCCAATAATAGCCATGAGCCATTGCAGGAGCGAACCATAACGCACCGCAAATGTACGCCCTTCTCGCAGCGGAAGCTCTTCTTCGAGATATGCCGGTTCAAAGATACCGCTGGCCTGGCTCACTGAGCCATCCGGGTGGACGATGGCAGAGACCCCAGACGTAGCCGCCACAACGACGGCCCGATCCGCCTCGATCGCGCGCAAGCGGCTCATGGCCAACTGCTGGTAGGTCATGTCGGAGTCACTAAAGGTGGCATTGTTCGTCGGTGTCGTGAGGATCTGCGCCCCATTGTTGATGGCGGTTCGGAACGCCTGGTCAAAGCTGATCTCATAACACGTGGCAACGCCCACTGCGGTCCCAGCCATGGTGACCACGCCCGGACCGTCACCGGGCTTCATGTCGCCTGCCAGGTCCACCAGGTCGGTGATCTTCCTAAAGAAATCGCGCATCGGCATCGTCTCACCAAAAGGCTGCAGGTACTTCTTGTGGTGGTACTCCCCTGCCGAGCCATCCGGGTTAAACACCTGCATGGTGTTCCGTGCGCCAACCTCATCCTGGGTCAGCGTTCCGACGAGGATTGGTGCATCGATGTCGTGGGCGGCGCCGTCGATAAGCTCTCGGGCGTCCTCATTCGCAAAAGGGTTGATATCGGAGGAGTTCTCCGGCCAAATGACGATGTCTGGCTCAGCGCCATCCTGGGCTGCCTGCTCAGTGACCCGGACGTGGTTATCCAGCACCGCGCGGCGTTGGGCGGCAAAGTCAAGGCCCAGCCGTGGAACGTTTCCTTGCACTGCGGCGACCGTCACCGTGCCTGTTGTGCGGCCTGGGCGGTCCACGCTCTGTGCCGCCAATAATCCGGCAAGCATCGGCACGGCCAAGAACGCACATGCCAGGCGCGGTGAGCGGGCAAGCCCCACCATGCCCGCGCCTACGCAGACTACCGCGCAGGTAATGAGTGCCGGCCCGCCCCACGGGGCGAGATTGGCGAGTGGGCCCTCTATTTGCCCCCAAGCGAGGCGCACCCACGCAAAACCGCCAAAGGGCACGGAGGAGCGCAGCATTTCTACCGCTACGTAGAAGAACGGGAAGAGAGCGAAACCGTAGTTTAAGCGCAGCAGCGCCGCCCCGGCGATACCGAGGAGGATGCTGTACAAGGACAGGAAGATAGCGAGCGCAATATAGGGCATGTTGCCCACGAGCTCACCAATCCACGGCAGCGTGAACAAGTACAACACCGCGCTATGCACACAAGCGACAAGTGCCGCCCACCCCAGCCCCAGGGGCTTTGTCCACGGTGAGAGCGCTGCCACGAGCATCGCCATGCCGATTATGCCGGCGGCCCACCAGCCGCGTGGCTCAACGGCAAGGTAGGTCACCGCGCCCGACGCAGCAGCGAGAGCGAGCCGGGCCACCAGTACCACCACTACTTGTTTCCGTCCTCAAAGTCCTCGGGCTTGACGTGTTGGGTCCACGTGCGGATTTCATCTTCATCCAAGACCTCATGCGACTGGCCTGGTTGATCCATGCCCCCCATTCCACCACCGGCGGCGCCTGCGCCAAAGGTGCCGAAGGAACCATAGGAATCGCGGTGCTGGGCCATGGGTGAGGCCTCGTACACGCGCACGCCCATGTCTTCGATCTTCCGGAACATCGATGCGGCAAGAAGCGTGCGGATGATGGACCGCGTGGGCGCAAAGATGAGCAGCGCTCCGAAAACCGTGGAGACAAATCCGGGCAGCGACAGCAGGATTCCGCCCACCATGGTCAGGCCAACGTTGCCTGCCGTCTTGCCCGGGGTGGGATCCTCCATGACGTACACACCGTCTTCGGTCTGACGGATGCGGCTGACCATCATGCGACGGACTTCCCAGCTGGCGATGGTCATACCGAAGAGCATGGTCAGCGCCAAGGCAAGCAGCGCCCACAGCACACCAATCCACTCGGCAACGGCCCAAAAGGCCATAGTTTCTAGGAGGATGTACGCGATGAAGAGAAGAAACGGCATGTCGCCCACCATACTTGCTGGGCTTGGCGCTTCGCAGGAGACCCTCCCGGAGCGACTAGACTGTCCCACCATGTCCCTCCCTGAGTCGAAGCATCCCGAATCCGCTACCTTGCGCTTCCATCCCGCCGGCGGCGTTGTCACCCCCGAGCAGTGGCTCGCTCTGGGCCAGGCCGCCAGAGAACATGGCGATGGCAATGTGTACCTAGAGCAGCACAGCGTCATCGGCCTGCGAGGCGTTGACAATGCGCAGGTGCTTGGCGACGTCCCCCTGCCCACCACCGCCGCTCACGTGCTGGCCTCTCCCCTCTCGCTGCGCGCCCGTCAGGTAGCGCAGCGGATCGCGGAAGCCTTAGCCGACGTCGATCAGGATGCCCCTGCGATAGCCCGTGCCGCGCTTTTTGGTGTGGATAGCGGTGCTGGTGATCTCCTCACACACGGGGTGGCGGCTGGCCTTCAGCTCTCTGGTGAGGAGGCGGAAGACGATGAAGATACCGCCACCGCGCGCCTGATCCGCGACGGTGAGCCCACCGGGCCGCTGCTGGGGCTTGCGGATGCCATTTCCCAACTCGTGGACTTTGCGGAAAAGGTCTCTGCAGATCACCTGCAGGACTTAGAACGTGTCTCGGATGCGGCAGGGTCAGCTCCCACTTCGCCTGCGCTGCCCATCGGCTGGCTGACTGAGCACACGAAGCCCGGCCGCGTCGATCTGGGCGCGGGCCTGCAGGATGGCGTGCTGCCCGGAGAATACGCTGGGCTTATCGCCCAGCTGGGCGCGTCCATCTCGGTAACCCCCTGGCGCGGATTGGTCATCCACGATCTAGCCGAGGGAGATGCTGACGTTGTGTTGCGCGTCCTTGCACCGCGCGGATTCATCTTCGATGCGAATTCTCCTGCCCTCGGGCACCGCTAGCGCGGCATGTGCCGCCAGATGGGACGCGGTACCAGCTTCATCACCCACGCTAAGAGCTGAAGAGGCCGTGGAATCCATAGCGTGCGGGAAGCCGGCCGCGAACCTGCCGAGGACTCAATGGCCTTGACCACCGCTTGGGCCACAACGTCAGGGGTAACGGACAAGGGCGCGGGTGTCATGCCTTTAGTCATCGACCCAATGACGAAGCCGGGGCGCGCGGTGATCAGCGCTAGGCCGCTGCCCTGCAATCGATCCGCTAAGCCTTGGCAGAAGGCATCCAGGCCCGCCTTGGTCGAGCCATAGACATAGTTGGCCCGGCGGGCCCGCCACCCAGCGATGGAGGAAAAGGCCACGATGTGCCCTCTCGTCATGACGTCGGCAAGCACGGTGAGCATGGATACCTGCGCTGCATAGTCCACCAGCGCTATGTCGAAGGCGTGGGCTTCGTCGTGCTCCGCGCGCTCCTGATCGCCCAGAATTCCGAAGGCGACGACGGCCGTGGTGATCTCTGCCCCTGCGAGTGCTGCGGCTTGTTCGATGACCGCGCGGTGGGAGGAAACTTCCGCAGCGTCGAAGGACAGCGTGTGAACGGACGACGCCCCGCTGCTGAGGAGTTCGGAGTGCAGCCTGTCCATACCGTGTTCGCCCCGCGCGGCGAGAACTACCGGGCGACCCTCACACAGCCGACGTGCAAGCTCCCCACCGATGTCGCTGCGCCCGCCAAGAATCAGTAGCGCGCCAGTTTCTCCCATTAGCGCAACCCCCGCGGTGCCTGGTTCAGGGACTCGTAGCCGGACTCGGTGATTACCACGATGTCCTCAAGGCGCATTCCCCACTTGCCCGGTACGTAGATACCCGGCTCGATCGAGAAGGCCATGGACTCGGAAAGTTCCAGCCCGTTTCCTTCCATGATGAAGGGCTCCTCGTGCGTCGACAAGCCAATGCCGTGTCCGGTGCGGTGCGTGAAGAACTCACCCCAACCGGCGTCTTCGATCACGCTGCGCGTGGCTCGGTCGATCTCCTGGGCGGTCGCACCCGGGCGCGCAGCAGCTCGGCCGGCAGCCTGGGCCTTCTCTAGGACCGCGTAAGCCTCGCGAAACTCTGCCGGCGCGGCAGCAGGATCGGCGCCAACGACGTAGGTGCGGGTGCAGTCGGAGTGATAGCCCGAGGGCAGCGTGCCGCCAATATCCACCACCACGGGATCGCCGGCGGCGAGTACTCGGTCCCCAAAGTCATAGTGTGGATTGGCTCCATTCGGACCGGAGCCCACGATGATGAAATCCACTTCGCGGTGCTCGCGCAAGATAAGCTCGCGCAAATCCGCCGCTACTTCGGCCTCAGTGCGCCCCGGCTGCAGGAGGCGCGGCACCTCGGCGTGGACAGCGTCGATAGCCGCCGCTGCAGCGCGTAGCTCAGCCACCTCATCTGGATCCTTGCGGGTAAAAAGCTCGGCGAGGGCCTCGGTGGCCAGAACATACTTTGCGGGGTGCTGTTCCTTCGCAGTACTAGCTTCGAGGTTGCCAATTGCGGACTGAAAGCGCAGCACGTGATCGGCGGTGAGTGAGGACCCCAAGGCAACGGTGGAAGGACGCGCACCTTCCAAGGCCAGCGCATAGGGATCCTGCCCATCGCTCCATCCCACCAGCTGGGCTGCGACGCCCTGAAGCGACTCAATGTCGGTGCTGGGGGCGACGATTACCGGTTCGGCATCAGGACGGATAACCAAGCAGGTCAGGCGCTCGTGGGAAGAGACCCACGAACCGGTGAGGTACGCGAATTCGGCACCTGTACCCACTAACAGGATGTCGATGCCCTTAGCAGCTGCAATAGCGCGGGACCGGCTCAGTCGGGACGCATAATCAGTCATGACAGTTAGCCTACCGCCCGCCTTCGTCCAGTTAAGCTGGGAGGCGTGAATTCCCATCCCGCTGCCGTCAAGCTCCGGACTCGCTCAAGCTATTGCTCGGGAGTGCTCATCGATGCGTCCTTAAGACCCCGCTCCCAACAGGCAACCCGGTTGGTTCTGACCTGCGCGCACTTCTTCCGCGACGGCCTTGATAAGGGGGATCACTACAGGGTGAGTGGCGGGTTCAACCGGCGCGTGGCCGCCGTGCGCACGATTGATGGGACCGACATGGCGCTGTGCTTGCTCGACCGGCCGGCCCCGCCCCGGGACCTTCCTGGGCTTGCAGAAAGTACCCCGCCATTCCGCGCCCCAGTCACCACCTGGGGATATGGCGGAAAAGCTCGCCGTGCCCAACAGCGCAGTGGGCTTTTTCTCCTTCCCTTCTTCCGCACCTGGTCCATTGACTTCCGCACCACCGTCTCCCCCGCCGGATTTGTCTTCAACACGATTCCGGCAGTCAAAGGTGACTCGGGCGGTCCAGCTTTAGTCGATGACGCTGTTATCGGTACGCAAGCCCTCATCCTTAACCCGTTGGGGCGCAACCTCAAGCTCGCCACCGTGGCACTCGTTGCGCCCCACCACCAAGCACTCGCGGCGGCAGCCACGGCACTGCTTCGCGGTGGCTCCGAAAACTAGGCGCTAAGCCTATGCGCCGATGGCGACGACGCCGCGCTGGATCGCGTCAATGGCGCGCCGGGCATTTCGGCGAATCTCGTCCTCGTAGCCGGTCTTGGCCACCTGCTGGAGCAGGTCGATGACCTGTCGGCACCAGCGGACAAAGTCACCGGGGGTGAGTTCCGCGCCGGATTCGTTTGCCGCGGCCATGCAATAAGCCAAGGGGGCGCCCGCGGTCCACTGGTGGATGGCGAGCGCAAAGGCAGGTTCCGGTTCACGGGTCTGCGGCAGGTTATGGCGCTTCTCATCGGTAACAAGCTCTCCGTAGATGCGCCAGGTTGCGTTCATGGCGTCCGCCATCTCGTCGGTTGCTGCGCCAGGTTCGCCGCGGGTGGCCTTGCGGTTTTCGAAGACACAGAGCGAAGCCACACCAGCGAGCTCCGCCGGGTCAAGCTCGTTCCAGATACCGCGCTTGAGGCATTGCGCCACCAGTAGGTCCGACTCGGAGTGGATTTTGGCCAGACGCTCGCCCTCATCCGTGATGACCGGCTCGCGGTTTTCGCCGTAACCATCAAACTCCACGTAGTCCATCTCCGCCAGAAGATCCACGATGCGCTCGAAGGTGCGGCCAAGAGTATCCGTGGCGCGCTCGACCTTATCCTCAAGCCTGGCTAGCTCGCGTTCGCGGCGCGCCAGCTTCTGCGCCACCCCGGCCAGCTGCTCGCGGTCGGTCGCGGGCCAAAGGTGCACCGGATGTTCGCGGAGGGCATCGCGCAACTGCGCGATCTTCTTGTTGGGGCGATTACGCGGCTCAGTGCGCATCTTCTTCGGACGCTTGTAGTAGTCGCGCTTGAAGGACTCCTGGACAAATCGGGTATGGCGGCGCGGGTTCTTCTGCGCTGCGCGCGGGAGCTTCATGTGCCCAACGACGATCGGCGGATTATCGATACCGGCGGAATCGATGCGTCCAGACCATCCCGTTTCAGTGGTTACCCAGGGGCGTGGATCGGCAGTCTGGTTGGCCGGGGTAATAACGACAGCCAGCGTTGGCCGTTTCTTGGTTGCGATGGCGATGACTTCACCCACCTGCAAGCGAGCCAGTACTGCGGCAACTTCCTTGTTTCTCTCCTCCTTCTTGAAGGCCCGCGCTGACTTCTCCTCCTCGGTCAGCGCTCGGCGCAGACGCATATAGTCCATGAGAATCTCAGCGGGGTCTTCGCCATCGGTGGCAGGCGGAGCCAAGTTAACTACGGCCTGCTCCAACTGTGCGCGTAGTTCGCGGACGCGGTGCTCAGCGCGCTCAATCTCTCGGGTTTCCTCCACAACGGATCCATCCGCCTGGAACTGGGCGAAAGACTTCTCCAGCAATCGGAGCGAGTCATCAAAGCCAAGCATGCCCAGCAGGTTGATAGCCATGTTGTAGCCGGGCTCGAAAGTGGAAATGAGCGGATAGGTACGAGTTGACGCAAGCCCCGCCACCGCGGTGGGATCCATAGCGGGTGCCCACTGAACGACGGCATTGCCCAAGGTATCGATGCCTCGCCTACCGGCGCGGCCGGTGAGCTGTGTGTACTGGCCCGGTGTCAGGTCCACGTGTGCCTCGCCGTTAAATTTCACCAGTTTTTCCAGCACCACGGTGCGCGCCGGCATGTTGATTCCTAGGGCCAACGTTTCGGTGGCGAAGACTGCCCGCACGAGGCCCTTGACGAACAGTTCCTCTACGATGTGCCTAAAGGCCGGCAGCATTCCTGCGTGGTGAGCGGCGAAGCCACGCGAGAGTGCTTCGCGCCAACGTTTGAAATCAAGGACCTTGAGGTCTTCTTCCGGAATGCCTTCCACGCCCTTATCGACGATGGCCTTGATCTCAACAGCCTCCTCCTGGGAGGTCAGCACCATGCGGGAGCGCAAGCACTGATACAGAGCACCGTCGCAGCCCGCGCGGGAGAAGATGAAGGTAATTGCCGGCAGCATCTCCATTGATTGCAGCTCTTTGAGAACCTCCGGGCGGCCAAGCGGACGGTAACGGTCCTGCGCACGAGGCGCGCCGCTGCGCCGATCACTGTGCCGGTCGCCGCGCCCGCCGCCTTTGTGACGGGCGCGGGCGCGGAAGCTCGCACGGTTCTGGGCATAGTCTGCGCGGCCATTATCGGTATCGCCGGCCTCCAGACGTTGGATACGACGTGCGAGCTCAGTGTTTACCTGGCCGCCTGAGTCGGGTTCAAAGAGCGGATAGATTTTGCGGCCGACCATCATCCACTGGTCCAGCGGTACGGGGCGCTTGTCGGTGACAATGACCTTGGTGTCACCACGCACGGTGGTCAGCCACCGGCCGAACTCCTCGGAGTTGGATACGGTTGCGGACAAACCAATGATGGAGACGTGCTCCTCCAGGTTGAGGATGACCTCTTCCCACACTGCGCCGCGCGAAGCATCCGCAAGAAAGTGGATCTCATCCATGACCACATGGGTCAAGCGATCCAATGCACCTGAGCCCGCGTAAATCATGTTGCGCAAAACCTCAGTGGTCATCACGAGGATGTCCGCGGAGGAGTTAATGGAGACATCACCGGTCAGCAGCCCGACCGCATCCTCACCATGCGCGTCAACTAGGTCGTGGTACTTCTGGTTACTCAGCGCCTTGATGGGTGTGGTGTAGAAACAGCGGGTCCCTTGGCGCAGCGCCAAGGACACGGCGAACTCACCCACCACGGTTTTACCCGCGCCGGTGGGCGCACAGACCAGAACACCGTGGCCAGCTTCGACGGCTTGGCATCCTTGGATCTGGAATTCATCCAGTGAGTACGGAAGCGCTTGGGTGAACTCGTCCAGATGCGTCAGTGTCATAAGTCCCCAGGGTACCTGTCAGGGACGGCGTACTAGTGCGCCGGTCCCCGGCGCCAAGCAGAACGATTGAACAAGTTCGCTAAGAAGGCTGACGAGGTTAGAGAACGTCGTCGAAGAAGCCGCTCTGCGGGGGCTGAGTATTCGTCTGTTGAGGCTGCGGTACCCGAGCGTCAGGAGTCGAAGCCGGGGCGACAGGCCCGGAAGATACCGGCCGCGACGACGCAGAAACGCTCGTGGATGCAGACACCGGAGTCGGTGCGCCAATGGCACCCGGACCTTCATCCAGCGACGAGGCAGTTTCATCGTCCAAGTCCATCCAGTCTGGGCGCTGGCGCTTCTGGCGCTTGTCGTTGATGCGGCAGAACTGGAAAGCTATCTCCACAAGAACCACGAGAGCACCGGCCAAAACCAACATTGAGAAGGGTTCTTGGCCCGGTGTAACAACCGCGGCGAAAATCATGATGACGACAATGATGATGCGGCGCTTATCTTTGACGTGGTCATATTCCAAAACACCAATCAGATTAAGGCAAACCACGAGTAGTGGGATCTCAAAGCTCACGCCAAAGATGAGGAGCAACGCCAGCAGGAAGTAGAAGTAACGCTCACCCGTGAGCGCTGCGGTCTGGTACTCCGAGCCCATGCCCATGAGGAACTCCAGACCCACGGAAAGGATGACGTAGGCGAGAACCGCGCCGAGCACGAAGAGCAGGACCGCAGTCGAGACAAACAAAAAGGTAAAGCGGCGTTCGTTCTTGTGCAGGCCGGGCACGATGAAGGCCCATATCTGGTAGAGCCAGACCGGTGAGGACAGCACAGTGCCGGCTAACGCGCCAACCTTGAGTCGGAGCATCAGCATTTCGAAGGGGCTGGTTGCGAGCAGACGGCATTCGCCGTCCGCGGAGAAGGAAACACGGCTCTCTTCAGGGAGTGAGCAATAGGGACCGCGCAAAATCTCGCCTAGCGGTGACATGCCAAACGGGGCGTGTTGGTACCAGATGAATCCGATGATGGCACCCACAGCGAGGGCGAGAAGGGAAATGACGATGCGTCGGCGCAGCTCCTGGAGGTGCTGAACTAAGGTCATCTCCCCCGTTGGGTTCTTGGGCTTGCGGCGTAGCTTTGAGCTCCATTTTTGCTTCGGCGCGTTAGAAGCAGGATTCGACGGTGTACTCGCGGTACTCAAAGCAAGACCTCCACAGAAAAGCCCACGACGGCAGGCGAGGCCTCAGCACGCCGAGGGACTCGGAGTGTGGTCTGCCTGCCGGGAAAGATTATTAGTTCTGGTTTCCGTCAGCCGGCTTGGAAGTGCGCGGCTGCATCTCCGGGCTGTTCCAGAAGTCCTCGTCGGACTGCTTGGAGCCCGCGATCTGGCCCTGCTGCTCAGAGGTGTTGTTCTCCTCTTTCATCTCCTTGACTTCGGACTTGAAGATGCGCATAGACCGGCCCATGGAGCGAGCCAGCTCCGGCAGCTTCTTAGCGCCGAACAACAGCACGATCACGAGAACAACAAGGCCGATTTCCAAAGGTCCCACGGTCATTGAGGGTGCCCCTTCTTTCTTGGTCGATGAAGCGTGTTTGTTCACACAGCGCGACGCTGAGCGACGTGCACGCGGGAGAGCTCTTAGTCTGGCAGTTGAGTATAACGCTCCAGTGCTCGTTTTCTATGCTCCGAAATGGCGTCAACGAGCTTCTGCGGCCCCACAACCCGCATGCGATCAGCTTGGCCGAGCGCGAAACGGCTAAACCACGCCTCCGAGCCGACCGGCATCGTTGCAGCTATGAGGCCATTTTCTAGGGTCTCGCCAAGGGTGATGTCGTAGTGTTCCGCTAGCCAGGTGAATTCTTGGTGAATCTCCAGCTCGGCGGTGAGAGTGTGATCTAGACCAAACGGGGAGTCCGGGTCGAAATCCAGCTCCCGCACATGTGGTGTCGCGGAAGCGTCGAGCACTTCGACATCACTCATCCGGTCAAGGCGGAACGTGCGGTGCTCCCCCACCGACTCGTCCCAGGCCACCAAATAGGGTTCGCCGTCCACGATAAAGATGCGGGCCGGATGCACGGTACGCTCACTCGTCCGGTTGGAGGACATACTCCAGTAGGTAAAACGCACTTGCCGGCGCTTGTCGACGGCCCCCGCCAACGCCGCTTGCACCTCGGACTCTTCGGGATCGGTCGTGGCCAGGGAGTCATAGATGGCGGCTGTCTTTTCATCCATGATCTCGCGCAGCTTCGCGGCGGCAGAGTGGACCGCGGAGACGTCGACAAGCCCCGGCATTGCCTCAAGGGACTCGAGCGTCAGCAACAATGCGCCGGCCTCAGTTGGGGTCAGGCGCAATGCCTGGGTCAGGCCCTGGTCGTTGTAGATCTCGATGCCATCGCGGTAGCTAAAGCTTAAGTCGATAAGGTCCTCGGTATTGCGGCCCACACCGGAGCAGAAGAGACGGTCGATAGCATCCTTAAGCTCAGCAGGGGTCATCCCTAAATCCTCGGCAGCCTCCATCGGAGTCAGCCCCGGGTGGTTACGCAGGTAAGGGATGAGGTTGAGGGAGCGAACAAGGGACTGCAGCTTGCGGGGTTGATCAACCATGGCGGGCCTCCTCGCCAGACGCTGATGATGGGTCATCACCGACACTTAGGAGTGCGATGATGTCGGCACGAACCTCGGGTGGCTCGATAACCACGACATCTGGTGCATAGCCAGCAGCGGTGCGCACCAACCAATCGTGGTGTACGTTGGTGAGTTCTAGAAGTCCATCCTCGCGCCTGCGTCCGGCGTCGACAAGCTCGGCGGCCTGCCCCTCGGGAACCTCGAGGACTGCATTTACCGTTTCGCCCCGCTCCAGCGCCTCTACAACGAGATCCTGCAGTGGTGCAGTGGGCTCGAGGTGCGTGGCCGCAGCGCGCGAGCGCCTGACGTTGTCCACGCGGGTAGCGCGAAAAGTTCGGGGAGCCTCGCGGTCCACATCCCAACCGACGAGATAAACACGATCCCGGTGGTTGACCAGCCCCCAGGGATCCATATGGCGGCGAACCGCCTCGGCAGAGGGCGTGGCGTAGTAATCGAAGGAAATGCGCAGCCCAGCACGCACTGCGGTGATGACTCCAGTGACGAGCTCTGGGCTCAACCTGGTCATGTCGTTGACTGCGGTGTACACCGGCGCTCCGCTCAAGTCGCGGGAGGCGCCTGAGGCTGCGATCTTGGTCCACGCGGAGAGACTGAAATCGCTTAAGCCTCCCGGAGTGCCGATGCCGCCGGCTACGCCGAGAACCATGGCCTCCTCCGGCGTGAAATCGACGGGAGGTAGCTGGTAGTTTTCGGGATCGAGCCGGTACAGCGAACCTTCCGCGCCGCTGCTGTGTACTACTGGCACACCGGCGCGCTGCAGGGTCACGATGTCGCGGGAAAGCTGCTTGTGAAAGGCTTCATCGCTGCGTGACTGGTAGCCCTCGACGTGGCTGCGGATCCACGCCGCGCTGCGGTCCGGAACCCCGCCTTGGTGCGCTGCCCCATGCAGGGCAAAGGTGAGGTTGGTGAGCCTTTCGATAGCGCGGTCTCTGACCGGCGTCCGGGCTGCAGTGCGATCTACTGAAGGCATAGTGGCAGGTTCCTTGATCAGCTCTACGGCTCTACGAGCCTGGGTGCGAACGCATGTAGTCTAACAACCCATCTAGGCGCGGGTCCTCGGACACAAAGGGGTCGGAGAACTCCTCGGTCATCGGTTCAGGCCGGTTGACCTTCATCCGCGTCCAATCCACCGTTACCGCGGCATCGAGCTCGCGGGCAACAGCGAGAAACTCCCCGCGCAGCTTGGCACGGGTGGTCTGCGGGGCGGTGTCGACTGCGGCGTTGATTGCAGCATCGTCGATCCAGCGTTTCACCATGCCGCGCTGCTCCAATACGCTGTAGAGGCCGCGACCTGGACGGATGTCATGGTAGGTCAGGTCAATCTGTGCCAGCTTGGGGTGCGACCAATCCCCGCCCAGGCGCTCGCGGTAGCGGTTCAGCAGGCTGCGCTTGATGACCCAATCGATCTCGCGGTCAACGCCGGAGAAATCCTGAGTGTCAATGGCCTGGAGGGTGCGCTTCCACAAGTCCACGACCCGGGCCAACTCAACCGTCGGTGTACCTGCGTCCTCGCGGTGATCCAGCCAGCGCTCGGCAGCGGTACAGAGCTCCTGCTGCACGGCGAGCGCGGTGGTGCTGCCGCCTCCCTCAAGCGGAAGCTCGGTGCGGCCGGTGGGGTCGAGCGCGATGGCCCTAATGTGTTTAATTGGCTCGAGTACCGAGAATGCCGGCACCTCAAAACCGGCTTCCAGCATCTCCAGCATGAGCAGCGTGGAGCCAACTTTGAGGGCCATCGTGGGTTCGGCCATGTTGGAGTCGCCAACGATAACGTGCATGCGGCGGAAACGCTTGGAATCACCATGCGGTTCGTCGCGAGTATTGATGATGGGGCGCGAGCGAGTCGTCGCAGAGGACACACCTTCCCACACCTGGTCGGCACGTTGGGAGAGCACGAAACGCGCGGGTTCCTCTCCCTTGGCAGGTCTAACCATCCCTGCGCCACAGATGAGCTGGCGGGTGATCATGAACGGCAGCAGAGCTTTGCCGAGGTCCTTGAGCACCACGTGGCGGCCGATGAGGTAGTTCTCGTGGCAGCCGTAGGAATTGCCGGCCGAGTCCACATTGTTCTTGAACAAGTAGACAGCGCGCTTCTCCCCCTCCGCCGCCAGTGTTTCCTCCGCCTGCACGGCCATGCGATTGACCACAGCATCGCCGGCGCGCTCATAGGCAATGAGCTGGGTTAAGCTATCGCACTCCGCGGTAGCGATCTCCGGGTGGGAACCCACGTCGAGGTAGAGGCGGGAGGCGTTGGGACTAAAGATATTGGAGGAAGAGTACTTCGACACGATGGGCCGAAAAAGCACGCGGGCGATCTCATCCGGGGACATCACCCGCTGTCCATCGCTTGCGCTCGCTGTAATGCCGTACTCGGTTTCGATGCCCATAATCCGCCGTGCATAAACGGGGGCGCTATCGGAGGGCTGCTCCACCTTTATTCGCCGCCCTTTTGGACGTAGGAGCGCACGAACTCCTCGGCGTTGGACTCCAAAAGGCCGTCAATCTCATCGAGGAGGTCATCGGTACCCGCGCTGTTGATGCTGACTTGTCCGGCGTCGAACTCCGGAGTGTCGCCTCCTTGACCGTTGCCGCCACCGGCGTTGATCTGAGACTGCTGTCCGCTCATTCTTAAGAGCTCCTTTCGCGAGTGGAAAATGCTGCGCTAATACAGTGTAGGGTACTCGATTCGCACCCCGAGCTGGCGCAACCTATTAACGAAGTCGGCGGCGCTGTCCGCAGATTCCAGCAGAGCGCCCACCTCGTCCTGCCCGAGTCTTTTTGTGTCGTCGAGTGCCACGCAGGCAGTACCAGAGTTGGCTCCCTCGGCCTCACCGATGCGGAAGGTCAGCGACTGCCAGGACGCCGCCAAGACATCCTCCCCGAACTTTCGGGTGGCGTGGCCGCGCAGGTAGGCGCGGGTATCCGCGGGCGGCGTTTCCGCTGCAGCAGCAATCTCTTCCTCGCTGACCAAGGTACGCATCTGCCCCTTGCGCACGAGCGCATGGTAGAGGGACTTTGCCGGATCGATGTCGGTGTACTGCAGATCGATCAGCGCCAGCTTCGGATCATCGGCCGCCACGCCGCGGTCCAGGTAGCCCTTAATCAAGCGGTATTTTGCTACCCAATCCAGCAGGTGGGCGGCCTTGAGCGGGTTGTCGGCCAGAAGCTCGACAACCTCGTCCCAGACGGTGAGTACCTTTTCATCCGCTTCGGAGGCGGCGGTAACCCTTTCCCGGTAGATGGCCAAGATGTCGAGGGCGGTGAGGCGGCGGCCGTCGTGAAGCTTAAGCTGATGGGTCAAGGTAAGGTCGCGGCTCACCCGCTGCACCTCCTCCACCGGTTCCATAAGGCGCATGTCACTAAAGTCCACGCCGCTCTCGATGGCATCGAGTACTAGCGAGGTCATGCCTAGCTTGAGCAGCGTCGAGGTGTGGGACATCGTGGCGTCACCGAT
Organism: Corynebacterium sp. HMSC068G04; assembly: GCF_001814885.1. Lineage (NCBI taxonomy): Bacteria > Bacillati > Actinomycetota > Actinomycetes > Mycobacteriales > Corynebacteriaceae > Corynebacterium > Corynebacterium sp. HMSC068G04. The sequence continues at coordinate 56,879 of NZ_KV818351.1, forward strand.
GATGACGTGCAGGCGGCCGAAGTCCTCGGCCACCGCGTGTGGCTCGTCGCGGGTGTTAATGATGCCGCGGTTGAGGGTGGTTTCTAGGGAGATTTCCTGCTCGATGTAGTCCGCGCGCTGCGAAATCTGGAAACCTGGCTCCTCTCCATCGACGCCCACACCCATGCGGCCGGCACCGGTGACCACTTGGCGGGCAACGAAGAAAGGAATCAGCCCCTGGGCAATATCATCGAAGTCGGTGTTCCGAGAGTACTGGTAATTCTCGTGGCTGCCATAGGAAGCCCCCTTGCCGTCCACATTGTTCTTGTAAAACTTCAGCGGCGGGCAGGGATCGTGTGTGGCCAACACGGACGTGCCCTGCGCGGTCAGCGATGCTACGGCCTCCCCTGCACGGCGCAGGATGAGGTCACCGGCGGCGTCGTAAAGCATCGCATCCCAGGCATTCGTGCACTCCGGTGAGGAGTATTCGGGGTGGGCGTGGTCGACGTAGAAACGCGCGCCATTGGCGGTCACCACGTTGGCCACACCCAGCGCGTTCGGGTCCACCACCGGCACGGTGTGGTAGCGCTTGAGATCGAAGCCGCGGCTATCGCGCAGCGGGTGCTCCTCCCGAAAATCCCAGCGGGAGCGCGCGCCGGTATGCAGGGCGGCATAAGCCACAACAGCATGGGTGGAGGTCACGATCGGTGACAGCGCCGGGTTGGACGGCGTGGAGATTCCATACTCAGTTTCGGTTCCTAGAACACGGCTCATGGCTACACTCCCATCAATTCGACCTGGGTGACATACGCGCCAGCAGAGGTACCTGCGACGATCTTTGCCCACTCTTCCGGGTTGGCGGAGGTGGGGACGTATTCCGATTCAGCCTGTTCCGCGGCTATAGCCTCGTGGAGGTGCGCTGCGGTTATGCCGGTGGACTTCGCCCCATCGGTGGCAGTGGCTGCGTCCAACGCTTCCTTGATCGCCAGCTTCTTGGCACGGGAGACGATGTTGGCGATCATTGCGCCGGACACGAAGTCCCGGTAGTGCAGCACACGCGGATCCGCGTTAGCGAAGTGGAGTTTGACGAACGGCCGCTCGGCGTAGAGATCGTCGACCGCGGTATCGATGAGCTGGGAAAGGTCGCCTTCGTGCGGGACTGATTCTGGAAAGTGGCGCGCAAAGATTTCCCGCGCGCCCTGCTTGGTCGGGCGGTTGACGCGAATCTTGATATCGAGGCGCCCCGGGCGCATGATGGCGGGGTCGATGAGTTCCTCGCGGTTGGTGGCGCCGATGACGATGACGTTGCTGAGCTTCTCCACACCGTCCAGCTCCGTCAGCAGCTGCGGGACGACGGTGGTCTCCATATCGGAGGACACGCCGGAGCCACGCGTGCGGAAGATGGATTCCATCTCATCGAAAAAGATGATGACCGGGCGCTGGCTGCCATCCTCGGTGGGCTCGGAAGCAAGCTCGCGGGCGCGTTCGAAGATGAGGCGGATGCGGCGCTCAGTCTCGCCTACGAATTTGTTGAGCAGTTCTGGGCCCTTCACATTGAGGAAGTAGCTGGGGGCACTAGCTGCCAGTGATGCGGACAGCGAATGCGCCACCGCCTTGGCGATGAGCGTCTTTCCGCAGCCTGGCGGGCCGTAGAGCAGCACGCCCTTAGGCGGCTGGAGGTCATACTGGCGGTAGAGCTCTGGGTGGAGGAAAGGCAGCTCGACGGAATCGCGGATAAGGGAGATCTGCTCGTCCAAACCGCCGATGTCCTCGTAGGAGACGTCAGGAACCTCCTCCAGCGTGAGCTGCGCTACCTCAGTCTTGTGCACGCGTTCGGTGGCTACACCTGATTTGGGCTCGACCAAGAGGGTATCGCCGGCGCGCACGGTATCCCGCAACGCTGCGGCGAGGAGAATAACCTGCTCTTCACCAGAGGAATTAATGACCACGGCGCGGTCGGTGCCGAGACGCTCTTGTAGCGTGGCCAGCGCGCCGGTATTTACAGGGGCGCAGGCCTCCACGATAACGAAGCCCTCGCCCAAGCGCACCTGCTGCCCTACTTTCAGGGAGCCGGGCTCGAGGTTCGGCGAAATCTTGACCCGCATGGCTCGACCGTTGGTATAAACCTCAGCGTCGCGGCGCGAATCGTGCGCACGCCCGGAATAGCCCAGAAAGACACCGTATGTGGAGGCGGGCTCCGCAAGGGCGTCAACCTCCGCGAGCATCTGCTGAAGCTTCGTGCGAGCATCCTTCAACAGGGCAGCAAGCTTGGCATTGCGTTCAGCGAGCTGCTCTATCTGGCGACGCTGCTGGCCAAGTTCCTGGGAATGAGTGGCATCGTTCATAGATCCCACCCTAGCGCGCAGCAACCCACGATTAGTGTGAAAGGGTTTACTTTCGGGCGCGGCGCTGCGGGCGGGGTGGAGTGACGCCGTCGGCAAGCCGGCGCGTCCAGATCAGAAACGCGGTGTGCGCGTTCATGCGATGCTCCGGGCGGGTGGCCAAACCTTCCACCTTCCATTCACGCACGAGGGACTCCCAGGCCCGCGGCTCCGTAAAGCACTTGAGCTCGCGGATGCCCTCCATGACCTTCATCAGCTGCGGCACGGTGGCCACGTAGGTCATGAAAACGCCGCCCGGGATGAGGATGTCGCGTACCTTCTCAAGGTGCTCCCAGGGCTCGAGCATGTCCAGGATGACGCGGTCCACCGGGCCACCCAGATCCTCGACGGTGACATCGGCCAAGTCCCCCAGACGCGGGCTCCACCATTCGGGCTGCTTACCGAAGTATTCGGTGACGTTGTCCACGGCGTATTCCAGGTGATCATCGCGCACCTCATAGGAGAAAACGTGGCCTTCCGGCCCCACGGCGCGCAACAGCGTCATCGAGAGAGCGCCGGAACCGGCGCCGGCCTCGAGCACGCGTGCGCCCATGAAGATATCGCCTTCGACCAGAATCTGCGCGGAGTCTTTGGGATAAATCACCGCGGCACCCCGTGGCATCGACAGGACATGGTCCACCATGAGGTGGCGAAACAAGAGGAAGGAGCTGCCCAGAGTCGAATCGATGACGGAGCCTTCATCCATGCCGACGACATCATCGTGGTTGATGATGCCCTTGTGCGAATGGAACCGGCCTCCCTCCTCGAGGACGATGGTGTAGTGACGCCGCTTGGCATCGGTGAGCTGCACGCGGTCGCCGTAGCGGAAGGGGCCAGAATAAGCCATGGCGTGGGAACCTTTCACATAGTTTGGGTGGCTAGGATTAACCCACCAAGTATGCCTCAAGGGCGTTACCAAGCCATAGTTGGTCGCGCTCGCCTACCAGCTCGCGGATCGAGTGCATCGAGAGCATCGGCACTCCCACATCAACGGTAGGGATGCCCAGACGGGTGGCAGAAATCGGCCCGATGGTGGAGCCACACGGGACATCGTTATTTCCCACGAAGCGCTGGACCGGAACGCCCGCACGGCGGCAGGCAGATTCCCACAGGGCCACAGTGTTGGCGTCGGAAGCGTAGCGCTGGTTGCCGTTGATCTTGGTCACCGGCCCCTGGCCGATGATCGGGTGGTGGGTGGGATCGTGCTTTTCCGCGTAGTTCGGGTGCACGGAGTGGGCGGCATCGGCCGACACACAGCTGGAGCGCGCGAACATTTGGAAGCGCTGCTCCTCATTGGCGCCGAGCGCCCGCGCGGTGCGGGTAAGGATATCCCCCAGAATCGGCCCACCAGCGCCATAGCGCGAAGAGGAGCCAACTTCTTCATGGTCGAAGGCCGCCATGACGAGGATGTCCTTGTGCTCAATCGAGTCGGCGTTGCGGGCAGCGGCGAGAAGGGCACGCAGGGAGGCGTGGACGGAAGAGAGGTTGTCCATGCGTCCAGCAGCGATGAGCTTTTCGCCGGCGCCAAAGACTTCACCGCGCTGGGCATCGGCGGTAATGAGGTTGAAGGAAGCAATGTCTTCCGGAGCAACGCCAAGCTGCTTGCCGACGACCCCCATCACCGACGTCTCCGGAGTGCCTACGGAGAGCACCGGCTGCATGTGGCGCTGGCGATCCGGCTTGAACTCATCCTTGCGGTAGAGGTGGATCGCCAAGGAAGGCAGGCGCAGGAGAGGCCCGGTATTGACCAAGTGGCGGCTACCATCCTTCGTGATGACCTGGCCGCCCACGGTGAGCTCGCGGTCGAACCAGCTGTGGAGAAGCACACCGCCATAGACTTCCACGGCCACCTGCTGCCAACCGGCGGAGTCGAAATCTGGGGTGGGCTTGAGAGCAAGACCGGGCGAATCAGTATGGGAGCCGATAATCCGGAAGCCGGAGTCCGGGCTCGCGCCCTCGGGGACAAACCATGCCATGACCGCACCACCCCGGACCATGACGTGGCCGCCCGGTTCGGCTGACCACTCGGCGGACTCATCCTGGCGGCTAAAACCCGCCTCAACGAGTCTGCGCGCTACCTCCTCAGCCGCGTGGTAGGAGGACGGGCTGGCGGCGATGAAATCGAGAAAATCTTGCGTAGTGCTCATGCTTCCAGCTTGCCACGGACTGCCGGGTGATGCCGGAAGGACTGTGTGTGCCTATGCGCTAGGCTGAGAAACATTATGCCGAAACGACTAGCCCTCTCCCCTTCCCGCGCCTCCGATTACAAGCAGTGCCCGCTGCTCTATCGCTTCCGGGCCATCGACAAGCTCCCCGAGCCCAAGACGAAGGCACAGGTCAAGGGAACGCTGGTCCACGCCGTCCTGGAAAAGATGCACCAGCTACCACGCGAGGAGCGGGAGTACCCGGTGGCGGTGAAGATGATTAAGCCCGAATGGGCAGTGATGATTGAATCCGATCCCGAGCTACGCGAATTAGTCCCAGAACAGGAAGAACTCGACTTCTTCGTCGAAGCACGTGAGCTCATCAAGGGCTACTTCCAGATGGAAAACCCGCAAGGTTTCGACGCCCACGAGTGCGAAATGTACGTCGACACCGTGCTGCCCAACGGCGTGCCGGTGCGCGGGTTTATCGACCGCGTCGACGTCGCCCCCACCGGCGAGGTGCGTGTGGTCGACTATAAGACCGGAAAGAAGCCGCTCCCCCGTTATTCCCAGGACGCGCAGTTCCAAATGAATTTCTACGCGCTGGTGTACTGGCGGCTACTCGGCACCATCCCTACGCAGCTGCGGCTGATGTACCTCAAGGTTCTGGACTCTATGTTCCTCACGCCGGGACCGGAGGAACTGGAGTATTTCGAGCGCGACCTAGGCGAGCTCTGGGCCAGAATCGAAGGCGATGGCAAGGCCGGAGACTTTAGGCCGAAGACTTCAAAGCTGTGCGGTTGGTGCTCGTTCCAAGACCTCTGCCCGGCTTTTGGTGGAACGCCACCCGAGTATCCCGGGTGGCCCGACCAGACCGCGTAGATTGCGCTGCGTAGACCGCACGGAGGCTTAGAACAAGCCGGAGATCGATCCGTCAGCGGCAACGTCGATGTTGTTCGCCGCGGGCTTCTTCGGCAGGCCCGGCATGGTCATGACGTCACCGGTTAGGGCAACGATGAAACCAGCGCCGGTGCGCGGCTGCAGCTCGCGGACGTGGAGGACGTGGCCTTCCGGAGCGCCGAGCTGGCTGGGATCATCGGAGAAGGAGTACTGGGTCTTAGAGATAACGACGGGGAACTTCTCCCAGCCGTTGTCCTTGATGTACTTGAGATCCTTGAGCGCCTTGGAGGAATACTCGACGCGTTCTGCGCGGTAAATTTCCGTGGCGATGGTCTCGATGGATGCCTCGATACCATCGGCGGGATCGTAAAGCTGGTGAGAGGAGCCTTCGGAGAGGCTGTCCAAAAGGCGCTCAGCTAGCGCTGTGGCGCCGGCGCCTCCCTTGGCCCACACCTCTGCTTCCTCGAGCGCGACGTCAAAGTCTGCCGCCCACTGGCGCATGAACTCGCGCTCGGCATCGGTATCGCTGCCGAAGAGGTTGAGGGCCACCACTGGGGTCAGACCAAACTTGCGGAGGTTCTCCACGTGGCGCTCGAGGTTGACCACGCCCTTCTTCAACGCTTCCAGGTTTTCCGTAGTCAGTTCCTCACGTGGCTGGCCACCGTTGTACTTCTGGGAACGGATAGTCGCCACGACGACGGCGCCGGCGACATCGAGGTTACCGAAGCGGGACTTGACGTCGAGGAATTTTTCACCGCCGAGATCCGCGCCGAACCCTGCCTCCGTAAGAACGATATCGCCGAAGCGCATCGCGGTTTGGGTAGCGAGGAGCGTGTTGCAGCCGTGAGCGATGTTGGCAAATGGTCCGCCGTGGACGAAGGCCGGGGTTCCGCCGAGAGTTTGCACCAAGTTGGGGTTGAGTGCATCGCGCATCAGTGCCGTCAGCGCGCCTTCTGCCCCCAACTCGCGCGCAGTGACCGGCTTCTGGTCATAGGTGTAGCCCACGGTGATGTCGCCAAGGCGCTTCTTCAGGTCTGCCAAGTCAGTGGCGAGTCCCAGGATGGCCATGATTTCGGATGCCGCGGTAATGGTGAAACCGGTCTCCCCCGGTACACCGTGGGCCGGGCCGCCAAGACCGGTGACGACATTGCGCAGCGCGCGGTCGTTGACGTCGATACAGCGCTGCCAGGTGATGCGACGCGGATCGATGTTGAGAGCGTTGCCTTGGTGGATGTGGTTATCGATGATGGCGGCCAAGGTATTGGTCGCCGCAGAGATGGCGTGGAAGTCACCCGTGAAGTGGAGGTTGATGTCCTCCATGGGAACAACCTGGGAGTAGCCGCCTCCAGCGGCGCCTCCCTTAATGCCCATGACGGGGCCCTGGGAGGGCTCGCGCAGTGCCACGATAGCCTTCTTCCCCAGCTGGGTGAGGGCATCGGTCAAACCGATAAGGACAGTGGATTTGCCCTCACCTGCTGGAGTCGGCGAGACACCAGTAACGAGGACGAGTTTGCCGTTGGCGGGTGTATCCCCAACTTGGGTGATATCTACTTTGGCTTTGTTCTGCCCATAAGGGATAAGGGCGGGCGCTGGGATACCGGCGCGGGCGGCAATATCAGTGATGGGTTCGAGCTGGTGGGCTTGAGCGATCTCAACATCAGAAGGTTGCGTAGTCATGCCCACCAGCTTAGCGCGCTAAAGAAGTGTCTTGAGCAAAATCAAATAATTTTTTGATAATGCTAGAGAACGACTGCGCCGATGGCGTAGCACAGGAGGACCGACAAGACGATGCTCACAGTGCCAGGAATGATGAACGGGTGGTTGAAGACAGCCTTTCCGATGCGGGTCGAGCCAGTGTCATCCATTTCAACGGCCGCCAACAGGGTCGGGTACGTCGGCAGAATGAACAGAGCGGATACCGCGGGGAAGGCAGCGACTGCAGTCAGCGGGTTGACGCCAAGGGCCAGGGCCGCAGGCATGAGAGCCTTGGTGGTAGCTGCCTGGGAGTACAACAGCGCCGCAGCAAAGAAGAGCACGATGGCCAGCAACCATGGGGCGGACTCGATGATGGACCCGGAGATAGCCTGGATGTCCTCCATGTAGTGGTTAATCAGCGTGGTGCCCAACCAGGCCACACCAAGCACACAGATACAGGCAGACATGCCAGACTTGAACACTGGGGTGTTGAGAACATCGCCAGCGGAGATCTTGGTGATCATGACGATGAGGGTTGCAGCGGTAAGCATCACCGTCATGATGGCTTCGTTACGGGGCAGAGTCGGCTCTTCAATGAGTCCTACCTGGGAGGAGGTCAGGGTGGCCCACAGCATAACGATGACGATGGCAACCAGGAAGATGATCACGGAGGTCTTGGCGCCCTGCACCGGGCTGTAGTTGTGGGAGCCCTGTGGCACCTTCACCAGGCCTTGGGCCTTGCGCTCTTGGTAAACGGGATCATCTTCAAGCTCAGCACCTGCTCGGTTGGCTATCCAGGCGGCAGGGAAAATGGAGAGGAACGTCGTAGGAATGAGCACGGCGAGGATCTGCAAATAGCCCACGCCCATGGGCTCCAACAGGGAGGCCAGCAAGACTACGGCCGCAGAGATGGGTGAGGCGCAGATGGCCATCTGCGAGGCAACAACCGCGATGGACAACGGGCGTGAGGGGCGGACCTTGCCTTCCTTGGCGACCTCGACGATAACCGGGAGCGTGGAAAAAGCGGTGTGTCCAGTGCCTGCCAGAACGGTCATCAGCCACGTGACGACCGGGGCATAGAACGTGATCTTCTTCGGGTTTTTACGAAGGAATCTCTCTGCCAGGTAGACCAGATAGTCCATGCCGCCAGCGCGCTGCATGGCAGCGATGGCCGCGATAACGGTCATGATGATGCCGATGACATCGAAGGGGATATCTTCGCGGGTGACGGGGACGCCGGTGAGGCCTAAAAGTAGAACGCCCAAGCCGCCGGCCATACCAATGCCGATTGAACCGATTCGGGCACCGAGATAGATCGCCGCAAGGACGATGAGGATGTGCACTACAACCATTGTGTAACTCCAATATGTGCAGTTGAACTGCAGTATGGGTGGTAATTCGCGCGGCGGTCAGAACACGACCATGGCGCGAGAACTGACAGTTTTTATTCTTCCCTATTGGTGTGGCTTTAGCGAGTATTCAGGCCCGATTGTGTCCGTTTCCACAAAAGTGCGCACCGACGGCTCGGTCTCGAGAGAGGGCGTGATACCTGGTGTGGTTGAAAACGGGCACACGCCCGCGCCGCCATCATTGAGGCAGCGCGGGCGTGTGTTGTACAGCATGAGCGATTCGCTCTCGCTAGTGCTGGGCGACGATTTATTCGTCGATGTACAGCTGGCCGCGGAACTCCGGGTGCATGAGGTTTTCCACGGACAGAACCTTGTTGAGGGTTTCCTCGTCGAGCAGGCCCTTCTCCAGAACCAGTTCCTTGACTCCCTTGCCGGTCTTCAGGGACTCCTTGGCAATGAGGTCACCGTTGTGGTGGCCGATGAACGGGTTCAGGTAGGTGACGATACCGATGGAGTTCTCCACATAAGCACGGCAGACGTCAGCGTTGGCGGTGATGCCCACGACGCACTTCTCACGCAGGGTGTCGACGGCGTTGCCCATGATGCGGATGGACTGGAACAGTGCCTCACCGATCACCGGCTCCATGACGTTGAGCTGCAGCTGGCCTGCCTCAGCGGCCATGGTGACGACGTGGTCGTTGCCGAAGATCTTGAAGCAGACCTGGTTGACAACCTCCGGAATAACCGGGTTGACCTTACCCGGCATGATGGAGGAACCAGCCTGACGCGGCGGCAGGTTGATTTCGGCCAGGCCAGCGCGGGGGCCAGACGACAGCAGGCGCAGGTCATTACAGATCTTGGCCAGCTTCATTGCTGCACGCTTGATGGTGGAGTGCAGCAGTACGTAAGCGCCACAGTCAGAGGTTGCCTCAATGAGATCGCGGGCGGTCTTAATCTCCAGACCAGTGACCTCGGACAATGCGGCGGTGACCTGGTGGCGGTAGCCGGCCGGGGTATTCACGCCGGTACCGATAGCGGTTGCGCCGAGGTTGATCTCCAGCAGACGCTTCTGGGCGTCACGCAGGATGGCCTGCTCTTCCGCAAGGTTGTGCGCGAAGGCCTTGAATTCATCACCAAGGGTCATCGGAACGGCATCCTGCAGCTGGGTGCGGCCCATCTTTAGGATGTCAACGAACTCGTTGCCCTTGGCGTGGAATGCTGCCTGCAGGGTATCGATGCGCTCGATGAGGTCTTCCATGGCGTAGTAGATGCCCAAGCGGAAGCCGGTGGGGTATGCGTCATTGGTGGACTGGGACATGTTGACATCATCGTTCGGGTTGATGACGTCGTAGGAACCCTTTTCCTCACCGAGGTGCTCGAGCGCCAGGTTGGCCACAACCTCGTTGGTGTTCATGTTGAGCGAGGTGCCAGCGCCACCCTGGAAGACATCCAGCGGGAACTGGTCCATGCAGCGGCCCTCTTCCAGGATCTGGTCACAAGCCCAGATGATTGCCTCTGCCTTTTTCTTAGGAAGGACGTGCAGACGGCGGTTAGCCATCGCGGTGGCCTTCTTGACCTGCACCATACCGCGGATGAAATCCGGGATGGTGTTGATGGTCACGTAGGAAATCTGGAAGTTCTCGATAGCGCGCAGCGTATGAACACCGTAGTACGCATCGCTCGGAACCTCTACGGAGCCGAGAAGATCAGTCTCAGTACGCGTCTTTTTGCTGGACGGGGACTTCGGAGCCTTGTTGGTGGCTTTTTCCTCGACCTGGGACTTCACGTCCTTGGTCTCCTTGGCCTCCGGCTGAGCATCCTTCTTAGTTGTCTTTGCCATCGGGGCTGACTCCTTGCATAAAAATCGAAGAACGATGATGGTCAGCCCCCATCGTAGCTAGGAGCGCGAATAAAATGCTTGGATTCTCCCCCTAAAAGCGGGCAATTCGCAGATCTGAAGCCAAGATTGCCTCGGCGCCGAGCCCTTCCAGCGCGTCCATCACCTGATTAGCCTGCTTGCGGGGCACCATGACGCGCACGGCCACCCACCCTTCGCGTGCCAATGGAGAGATGGTGGGACCAGTTAAGCCGGGGGTCACAGCTTCGACGTCCGGGAGCTTCTCTTCCGCCACGTTGTAATCGAGCATGACATAGTGGCGGGCGTTGAGGATTCCGCGAATGCGGCTGAGCACAACGTTCTCTTCGGCCGTGACTTCTTCGCCCTCGCGCTTGATCACGACGGCCTCGGAAGAAACGATGGGCTCGCCAAAGGGCTTAAGCCCTTGCTGACGCAGGGTAGTTCCCGTTGAGACAACATCTGCGATCACGTCTGCGACACCGAGGTGAATCGAAATCTCCACCGCTCCGTCGAGGCGAATGACGTCAGCCTCAATTCCATTCGCGCTGAGGTGATTGCGCACAACGTTGGGGTACGAGGTAGCGATGCGCTTGCCCTGGAGCTTCGGAACATCCCACTGCTCCCCCGCTGGTGCTGCGTAGCGGAACGTTGAGGCGCCAAAACCGAGATCCAAGACTTCGTTAAATTTCGCGCGCGAATCGAGAGCCAAGTCGCGGCCAGTAATCCCGAGATCAAGGACACCCTGCGCGACATAAATGGCGATATCTTTCGGACGCAGGAAAAAGAACTCGACGCCGTTGTCCTCATCCACTACGTTCAACGATTTATTGTGACCACGGCCCTTATATCCTGCTTCCTTGAGGATCTCCAGAGCGGCCTCGGACAGAGAGCCTTTGTTAGGGACGGCGATTTTGATCATGAGTGTGCGGTGCTTTCTACGGTGATTGCGCTGGTTGTTGAAACTGCTGGAAGCCCTCGTACTGGGCGGCCGATTAGAGGTAGGTGTAAATGTCCTCGAGCTTCAGGCCACGCTTGTGGGCCATGACTTGGAGCCAGTACAGCAGCTGCGACATCTCCTCGGCGAGCTCTTCATCGGACTGATACTCTGCGGCAATCCACACTTCGCCAGCCTCTTCGATGATTTTCTTGCCCAGGTGGTGGATCCCTTTGTCAAAAGCTTCCACGGTGCCGGAGCCTTCAGGGCGCTCGGCGATTTTCTGGGACAATTCCTCAAACAGGCTCTCAAAATTCTTCACAATGGCTTATTCTTCCACACTGCTGCATAAAATGCTTCCTCCCTAGCCGAAATCCCGACGGAAGGAGTCAACCGCTCCACCGCCCCGCAGCGAATCCGCGGCGGCTAGAGTGCGCGTAGGCGGTTGTACCAGTCGTGGACGTCGGCGGCTGAAGCACCGTCGAGATGGCGGTGCTGGGTTCCGCGCAACTCGGTGATGACGGTCGCCTCCTCCGGTACCGCAACGTGGTCGCCCTCGGGCAGCGCGATGACGGTGCAGCCAGCGGCGACAGCCGCGCGCATGCCGGCTGCAGAATCTTCAAAGACCAGGCAATCCTGCGGTAAGGCGCCTACCCGGCGGGCAGCTTCGGCATACATGTCCGGAGCGGGTTTGCCCCGCGGGACTTCGTCACCGCAAATCGTGTCCACGAAGTAGTGTCGGCCTAAAGCCGCAATCGCGGAGTCCGCCACGTAACGTTCGGTATTCGTGGTCACCATCATGGGCACACCCAACTCCTTGAGCTCACTAAGCAGCTCCGGAATACCCGGGAATATCTCGAGGTGTTCGACAAAAAGGGACTTGACATAGTCGAACATGAGCCGACGGTACTTTTCGGTATCTCCGGGCTGAAGCACGACGCCCGCCTTATCGGCGCAGATGGCCAAGGTGTCCTCGAACGTGGCGCCTACCGTGGCTAAGCGCTCCGTCGGCGTTAGCCGGCGTCCCAGCGTTTCGGAGAGGTGGAAGGTGGCTTGCTCCCAAAGGGGCTCGGAATTAGTAAGGGTGCCATCCATATCCCAGAAGATCGCTGCGGGACGGGTAGCACCTGCAGCCTGCTCACTATCAGTCAATTAAAAATCCAGTTCCGGTAGCTGTGCCAAGGCATCGTCATCCGCGCCGGTGGCCGCCGAGGCAGAGTGAATAAGCTCCGTGAGCTCCTCCTTTTCCTCCGGCTCCAGCACTGCGTCAGCATTCTTTCGGTTGAAGGCGGCGAGTTTCTCCACGGAGGGGCGCACCGCTGCACTCAACAGCCCACCTTCCGGATCATCGGGCAGCTTATCCAGATCATCGAGGAAGGACTCGAGGATGCTGCGAAGATCCGGAAGCACCGTTGCATCGAACGGTGCCTCCCAGAACTCCTTTTCCTCTTCCTTGAGGTAATCCCCGGTGGCAAAGGACTCTAGGTTAGACATGAACTCATCTACGGTGGGCTGGAATTCGGCGCGAATCGTCATGAGCTAAATCATGCCTGAAGTTGTCTAGAGGCGCACGCCCAGCAGAGAATTAAGTGCAGTGCGCAGCAAGCTGGACGCCTCCTCATCCGGAGCACCATCCTGCAGTGCCTTATCTGCCCATTGATCGATAACCTCAAGGGCACGTGGCGTATCGAGGTCGTCGGCCAAGGCACGACGTACGTGGTGCACGACCTCCTTGACTTCCTCCACGTTGCCTGCCGTGCGGGAAGCCGCGCGCCAGCGCTCCAGCCGCTCCTGCGCGGTGTTCAGGACCGCATCGGACCAGTCGCGGTCGGCTCGATAATGGCCGGCGAAGACACCGAGACGGATGGCCGAAGGGTCGACGCCAGCCTCGACGAGCTTGTGGACGAACACCAGGTTGCCCAATGACTTCGACATCTTGGTGCCGTCCAAGCCGATCATGCCGGTATGCACATAGGACTGGGCCATCCGCTCCACACCCAACGCCGCTTCCGCATGGGCCGCGGAGAATTCGTGGTGCGGGAACTTCAGATCCGATCCGCCGCCCTGGATATCAAAGCTGGACCCGAGCCGGTTGGTCGCGATGGCGGAACACTCGATGTGCCAGCCCGGACGCCCCGGGCCAAACGGAGATTCCCAGGCGGGCTCGCCCTCGCGGTGGGCGCGCCAAATGAGCGCATCCAAAGGATCCCGCTTGCCGGGACGGTCCGGGTCACCGCCGCGCTCGGCAAAGAAGGTCTCCATCTGCTCGCGAGAATAATTCGACTCGTAGCCGAAGTTCTTCGTGGCCTCAATGGAAGCGTAGATGTCCGGGAACTCAGGATCGTCGACAACGTAGGCTGCATCGGCGTCGAGAAGCGCCTGCACCATGACCGTAATCTCGTCGATGGCCTCCATCGCTCCGACGAAGTGCTGAGGCGGAAACACGGAGAGCAGCTCCATGTCCGAGCGGAAAAGATTAATCTGCGAGGTGCCCAGTTCGCGCCAATCCACACCGTCGCGCTCAGCGCGCTCGAAGAGCGGATCATCCACGTCGGTGATGTTCTGGGCGTAATTCACGGTGTAGCCGTTATCCAGCAATTGGCGGCAAATCAGATCAAACGTCAGATAGGTCGCTGCATGGCCCAGGTGAGTGGAATCATAAGGGGTAATGCCACAGACATACATCGTGGCGGTCTCCCCCTTGATGTTGAGCTTCTTTACCTCTTCATCAGCGGAATCATAGAGGTGAAGCGGCGACGGGGCGCCAGGGACGGAATCGATGTGCGGGACAGGCCAAGATTGCATGGGCACCATCCTAACGTGTGGTCCCACCGCCGCGGGCGCATGGCCGGTTAGGGGGCAAGAACCCCGAGGCCCAGCAACAGCATGACGAGAAGCCCGACAGGAATGCGGTAGGCCGCAAACCATTCGAAGGAGTGGCTGCCCACGAACTTCAGCAGCCACGCAATAGACGCATAGCCGACGACGAATGCGATGAGCGTGCCGACGAGCAGCTGGGCGCCGGTGGCAGACTGCCCCACGGTGGGGCCGAAGGCGTCGCCAAGCGAAAACAGCCCCGAAGCCATGACCGCAGGAATGGCCAAGAGGAAGCTAAAGCGCGTCGCCACCTCGCGATCCAAGCCCAAAAAGAGGCCGCCCGAAATCGTTCCTCCCGAGCGCGAGACACCTGGGATAAGTGCCAAGCACTGGCACAGGCCCATGACGATGGCATCGCGCATCGTCAGTTCCTCGAAGCTGCGTTCCTTCTTCCCTACCCTCTCGGCGATGATGAAAACGAAAGAGAAGAGCACAAGCATAGATGCGGTAATCCACAGGTTGCGCAGGTTATCCCTAATCAGGTCCTTGCCCAGCACACCCAGGATGCCGATGGGGATAGAACCGACGATGACCATCCATCCCATGCGATAATCCTGGCCGCGCTGCTCCTTGTGCACGAGGCCTATGAACCAGCCTTTGAGGATCTGCCAAATCATTCCCGCGAAGTACACGATCACTGCCAACTCGGTGCCGAGCTGGATGACCGCAGTGAAGGAGGCACCTGCGTCTTGGCCCCAAAACAGGGTGGACACGATGCGCAGGTGTCCGGAAGAGCTCACGGGCAGGAATTCGGTGAGGCCTTGGACGAGGGAGAGGATGATGACCTGCATCCATGTCATGGCTTCAGTTGTCGCTGTTGTAGTCACCCGCGACAGCCTACTAGCGCGGTCCATGGCTTCCGGTTTCCACCACGCTGACTGCTAGGATGAGGGATCGTGAAAATGCGTCGTGTTCTGCTTTCTTCTGCCCTTCTCACCAGCGCCTGCGCTCTTGCCGCCTGCAATCCCACGGTTGGTGTTGGCGCAGATCCCAATTCCGCGGTCTATGGCAAGGCCGAACCCGCCTCCTCCCCGGCGGCCACCAAGCCGGTGGGCAACGTCGTCCCCTTCGATGCCGTGTCGGATCTCGCCGCAGTCGGTGACGTCCTTGCAGTTCGCACCGATGAGTCACTCGCCGTAGGCACCGCCGATGACTTCTCCGAGGAGAAGGCCACCACAGTATCCGTCGATGCGAAATGTGGCGACCTGACTGCCTCCGACCAGCACTTCCTTCTCGCCTGTGGGGATAAGGTACTGCTCTTTGATCCCCAGAAGCCGGATTCCCCCCAGGAGTTAGCAGTGGATGAGGAGACGCCGGTGACGGTGGCCGCAGAGGCCTCCAGCGGCGAGGTTTTTGTGGGCTCTGGGGAGTCCACGACTATCGGGGTCTACGTGGACGGTGAACGTAGCAGCGATATCACGGTGGAAGCAGGCTCGGATCAGCTCATCTCCGTCCCCAATCCGGATGGCGCCGACGGCATCGTCCGCATCTTCAGGGAGGACTCCACAATTCAGTCGTTGGACTGGGAGAAGGATCGCGCGGGCGGACGCCTTCGCTCGGGCCAGGGCGTGGGACAGATCGCGGGCGGTGAGGGCGCCGTGGTTGTAGCTTCAGACACCGTGGGCAAACGCGTGGCCATTTACACCGCCAGCGACGTCATCCGCCTACACCAGTACGGAAACATCGACGGCACGCCGTGGGGCGTGGCCTGGGACGCAGAGCGTTCCTTGGCTTGGGTGACCACCACTGACAACAATCTGTTGCACGCCTTCACCGTCGCTGCGGGTGTTCCGGAGTCCGTCGGCAGCATGGCCACGGTGGCGGACGCTCAGAACGTTGCCGTGCTTGGCGACGGCACCCTCGTCACCGCCTCAGCTAGCGGTGACGGCCTCCAGTTCATCAGCGATCCGCAACTCGACGAGACACCCCGCTAACTTTCACCATCCCGCCCCTTTTGATTTTCACTTCTTTTTAAGGACACCGCATGCAGTACTCAGCCCTTGACCGTGCCCGCCACGCGGCCTACCAGGCCGCGTTGAAGGGAATGTTCAAACTCAGCCCGGAACGTATCCACGGCATCATCAATGGCGGTCTCGCCGCGCTTCAGGTCGCCTCGCCGCTTAACCGTGCGCTGGGCAAGATCGTACCGGTCACTGATCCGGTCCTAGCGCAAGAGGTCTTTGGCGTGCGCTTCCCGCGCCCGCTGGGGCTGGCCGCAGGTTTTGATAAGAATGCGGCGGCTGCCGACGTCTGGTCCCCCATCGGCTTCGGATACGCCGAGCTCGGCACCATCACCCCGAAGGCGCAGCCGGGCAATCCAGCTCCCCGACTTTTCCGGCTCAAGGCTGACAAGGCCATCTTGAACCGCATGGGCTTTAACAACGAGGGCGCGCTGGTGGCTGCCCGCAACCTACGCAAGCGCCGCTCTAACGATGTCGTGGGCATCAACATCGGTAAGAACAAAGTCACTGAAGCTGAGCATGCGGTGGATGACTACCGCCAATGCGCATCAGTGTTAGGGGATCTGGCCGATTATGTCGTGGTCAACGTCTCCTCCCCTAATACCCCGGGCCTGCGCGACCTGCAGGCGGTGGAATCCCTGCGCCCCATCATGGAGGCCGTGGTGGAATCGACGTCCTCGCCGGTCTTGGTGAAGATTGCACCGGACCTCAGCGATGAAGATATTGATGCCGTAGCTGATATGGCCGTAGAGGTTGGACTAGCAGGCATTGTGGCCACAAATACCACCATCTCACGCGAGGGGTTGGTAACCCCGGCTGAGGAGGTCGCGGCGATGGGAGCCGGCGGCGTGTCCGGCCCTCCGGTGGCTGCGCGCTCGCTCGAGGTCCTGCAGCGCCTCCACTCCCGCGTGGGCGATAAGCTGGTTCTGATCTCGGCTGGTGGTATCTCCACCCCGGAGCAGGCGTGGGAGCGTATCACTGCAGGAGCCTCGCTGCTGCAGGGCTACACCGGCCTGATCTACGGCGGCCCGGATTGGATCCGCGACATCCACCGTGGCATTGCCCAGCAGATTCACGCTCACGGCTTGAGCAACATCTCGGAGGCTGTAGGTTCCGGCCTGGGATGGGCGGACTAGCCCGCCACCGCGGTTCTAGCGCAAGGTGCGACGGATAATGACCGCACACAACCCTGCTGCGACGGCGTACAGGAAGACCACGTACTGGCCCATCGTCGTGAGAACCGTGTTGGGAAGCGCCCGGCTGGCGATGATGAGGACGAGCGCCAGGACCAGGGCGATGATTTGCTCGCGGCTGCCCCGCTGATCGCGGCGTTGGGTGCTGAATGCGCCGACGAGAAGCGCCGCACCCACAATGGCCAGGCGGCGCCATGTCCATTCGAAGGTAGCTCCCCAGCCGTCGGTAAATATGGATACGAGCCCGAATAGCGCGAGCACGGCGGCCAGCAGCATGAAGGCGCCGCCCACGCGCAGGGCGGCGGGGATATCTACTCCGTCAGTGGTGGGGTTGGTCTCCGGATTCTTACTCATTGTGATGAGTGTAATTGGCCCCTTTAGTGGGCTTCGTACCAACCCCAGGTAACCGCACGGCCAAGCGTGTGGAAGAAGAGGTTGAAACCGAGGACCGTCGGGGTGGCGTCTGGATCAATATCCAACGTCTCTACGTCAACGGCGTGTACGGCGAACAAGTAGCGGTGCGGAGCATGCCCGGCTGGCGGCTGGGGTCCGTAGTAGACGCGTTGGCCGCTATCGCCTCGCAGGCTGATGACACCGTCGTGGCCGAGGTCTTCAGCAGAGCCGGCACCAGTAGGTAGCTCGCGGACATCGGCAGGAATGTTGAAGGCCGCCCAGTGCCAGAAACCTGAGCCCGTTGGGGCGTCAGGATCAAAGCAGGTGACGGCGAAGGACTTAGTTCCCTCCGGTACGTCGGACCACGACAGCTGCGGCGACACATTCTCAGGCGCGCGGAAACGCTCCGCGATCTCTGAGCCTTCCTCGATGTCAGAGGACGTCACGGTGAAGCTGGGGACTTCCCCCAACGGTGCGTAAGGGTCCGGGCCCGGGAAACGAGAGTCAGTGGCGTAGTTCACGGTGGTATCTGAAGTGTTGCTAGTCATAGATCCCTTTGTACCGGAAAGCTATATTCAGCGCGCCGATTTAGGGTGCAGACGCCATATACAGGGCTTGCGGGTGCACCGTCCGGAACTCGCAAGAGCTAACGAACAACGTACTTCCACCGGTGTGTTTTCAACCCTTAAAAGTAACGTGAAAACATGGTGTGTAGTGCTGATTTGTGAAGTGGCACCGGTTCGGGATACAGTATTCGAGTGCCCAGCCGAGAGGCTGAACAAACACCCTAGCCCGGGTGGCGGAATGGCAGACGCGCTAGCTTGAGGTGCTAGTGTCCTATTAACGGACGTGGGGGTTCAAGTCCCCCCTCGGGCACAACCGAAACCCCGTGTTTCGCACCATCGGAAAAGATGATGTGAGACACGGGGTTCCTGCTTTCGTATGTCCGGCCCGGGGGTAGCCCATCGGCGGGCGGCCGCCCCGACCTGGCGGCTCCCTAAAGCCCCTATCCCGCTGTAGTAATAGTGGGTTCCCGCTCTTCGACCACCGTGGCTTTCTTCTTCGACGTGACGTAGCTGTGTACTGCCTTGATCGCAATGGGAGCTACTGACAGCGCAATAATGAGCAGCATGATCTTCTCAATCGAGTTGGCGATGCCCGGAATATTGCCCAGAAAGACGCCGACGAGGTTCATAGAAAGCACCCAAGCCACTGCCCCGCTGACATTCCAGCCAATGAACTTCTTATAGCGCATCCCGGCCGTCCCGGCAGCCACCGGAATGAAGGTGCGCACGATCGGAACGAACCGTCCCAGCACCAAAGCAAGAGGGCCGTGCTTGCGGAAAAAATTCTCCGCGGTGTTAAGGTACTCCAACTTGAGGAGCCGTGCATCCTGCTGAAACAAGCCGCGCCCGAAGCGGTGGCCAATCCAATAGCCCACTTGATCACCTGCAATAGCAGCCACGATACCCACGGTGATAAGCAGCCACAGTGAGACATGAAGATCGTGGCGCAGAATCGCGGCGGTCACCAAAAGGGAGTCTCCCGGAAGAAACGGAAAGAGCACGCCTGATTCGATGAATACAACGAGCGCAATTCCGCCAATCACCCACGGCCCGAACGCTTCGAGTAAGGTGGCCGCGTCCATATAGGACGTGAGGTTATGAAGAAAGTCCAAGATCCACTCCAAAAAGATCATCGGTGTCAGGACAGACACGAAAAGAAAGCAGTGCGGATGCGCACCGCTCTTCAGTATCCTCCGCGAAGTCCATATCGTATGCACTGGATTGGGGCTTGCCAGCAAGTTGGGGCGAAACTGCCAGCCCCTCCCTAGACGGCGTTGATATCTGCTTTTATTTCCTCCCCGCTAGCGCTGGGCGCGAGTATTCTTCATGCAGCCTGAATGAGGGATCAGCAGCCTTGTAGCGCTAGGCTTGAAGCCCTATGAAAACTGGTTGGGTGCGCAGCGTCGGTGACTTCATCGTGTCACTGGGACGATCGGCATGGCAGAGCTTTCGTCGCTGGAGCTGGAAGCGGTGGGCAGCAGTAATCGTTGCCGGCGCGGCGTTGATTGTAGGTGCCGTGCTTGTCGACGTCCCCTCGCTCGCCGTGCTGCGCTCGTGGTCGGAGCACCTTGGGCCTTGGTTCGTTGTGGCCTTTACAGGGGCCTATGTTTTCTTTACGCAGTTTCCCATCCCGCGAACTGTATGGACGCTCGCCGCTGGCCTGCTTTTCGGTCCGTGGCTGGGGTTGGCCATCTCTCTCGTGGCGCTGACCATCTCCGCTACCGTTTCCTTGCTCATTGTGCGCAGCTTGCTCGGTGAGTGGATTCGTCCGCACCTCACGCACCCAGCGGTGTACGCAATCAACGCTCGACTCGACCGGCGCGGCTGGCTGGCTGTAGCGTCACTGCGGATGGTGGCGGGAGTTCCTTTTTCCTTACTCAACTATGTCGCCGCGCTGACTCCCATTTCGGTCATGCACTTCTCCGTAGCCACGCTCATCGGCTCTATCCCCACGACCGCCATCGGCGTCTTCTTCGGGGATGCGCTCACCGGCTCCACGAGCCCCTACACCATTGTCGCCTTCCTGTTAGCGGCCGCGCTCGGGGCCGCGGGGCTCATTCTTGACACGCGTTTGCCTCTTGCCCCCGGAACGCGCGGCTCGGTCAAGCGCAAGGGGTAGACTGGGCCTTGTTTCTCTCTGGAAGGAGTCCCGCACTGTGCTAGCAGTTCACGCCCGTTACCGCGGCCGCTCGGTACGCCGAGCTGATTTGGTTCAACGCTCCGCCGCTGCCTTGTCCACCCTGGAAGGCATTGGTGAATTCGAGGTTCTCGGTGTCGAGGATATCTGCGCCGTGGCCTATTCTTCTTCCGCAGTCTGCGATGTTGTGATGGCGCTGCTCGCGGACGGTGATTGGGCCATCGGCATCGGAGTTATCCCCGGCCAAGGGGCCGGTGACGCCGAAACTCGGGCGGTGGCTACCGCCGCGGTCAAAGGCTCCGCTCGTGCGGGGCACGTCTACGCCAAGGTGGATCGTCGCGGGCGGGCACAGCAAGCGCAGGATATTGCGGCGGCCTTCGCCCTTTTAGGCTTTGTCTTGAACAAGCGCACGATGGAGGGCCGCGAGGCCACCTCGCTGGTACGCGGCGGGCTGAACCAAAATGAGGCCGCTGAAGAACTGGGCATATCCAAACAGGCGATGTCCCAACGCCTGCAAGCTGCGGGCTGGGCGGCAGAGACCGCCGGCTGCCAGCTGGCGGTCAACCTCATCGACCGAGCAAATGCGGATTAGAGTAAATCCTCTTTGCTCAGCTCCGGTGTGGTGACGAAGTCCACGAGCCGCTCTACCGCACCGATCAGCGTGGAATCCAGATCCCGGAATGACGTCACGGCGTTGTAGACGCGGCTCCAGCCTTCCTTAGGGTCAGACCATCCAACACGGCGGCAGATGCCAGTCTTCCAGTCCTCTCCAAAGGGCACGTCCGGCCAGGCTCGCAGCCCGAGGCGCTCAGGTTTGACTGCTGCCCAGATATCAATGAAGGGATGCCCGGTAACGAGCACGTGCTCGCCGACCGTCTGCGTCAACCGCGTCTCCTTCGATCCTTCGACAAGGTGATCCGCCAAAACCCCTACGCGGCGTCCAGGGCCCGGCTGAAATTCGGCGAGACGTTCCTCGAGGTTGTCCAGACCTTCGAGGTATTCGACGACCACACCTTCCACGCGCAGGTCGTGGCCCCACACCTTTTCCACGATGGCGGCATCGTGGATGCCCTCGACCCAAATGCGTGATGGCGCGGCTACCTTCGCTTCCACATTTTCCACGCGGCGTGATCCTGAATTGGACTTGCGGGGTGCTTGCTTTTCGACGTAGCGGGTCAGCGTAACCGGCTGCCCCTCCAATAAAAATCCACCTTTGACGAGTTTGAAGACACGTGCGTTTCCGTGCCGATCCTCGAGCCGCACTACTGGGCCCCACACGGTCTTGTCAACGCCTAAGACCGCTCCCACAAAATCATCACCGCGAACCTCGACCACCATGCCTGGTTCTGCGGGTACCTCGGGGTACTCCGTCTTCTTGTTGCGTGCATGTCCGGCAAAAATATCGCCGCCATAGGGGTCCCGGGAATTCAAGCTCATAGCGGTCTACCCTATCGTCTACACTGTCCAGCCATGGATATGCGCGCCGAAGTCTGGTCCCCTCTACAAAACGTTGCCGTGTGGCTTGGAGCGTGGTTGTGGGGCCAGGAATCTACCGATGACTTCCTCGACGCTCTCACTGAGCTTGGCGGCGAGCAAGTAGCCGCTGACGGTAAGCCTTTCGTTAATGTTATGTCACTTCTAAGGCGCGAGTCGGCCGCGATCATCGAGCGCGGTGAACGCGAGCCATTGCTGCGGCTGGTCCTTTCTGGGCCCGGCGAAGCGCCGGCTCTTCCGGCGGGATCCGAGTCCGCTCAAGCTGCGGTCGAAAACCCGGCCGGCGCCATCGTTGTGCGCACCAACGATCCTGATAGGAATTTAGTGCTTATCCCCACCTACATCGCAGGTGTGACGCGGTGGACGGTGATTGAGGAAACGGACCCGTTGCCCTCGCCCGCGTGGCTGAGCCCAGGAGAAGCGGATGCGCTGCTGAGCACTGCAACGAATGAATCGGCCTCTCTCATCGAAGCAACGGGGTATCGCAGCGATGCTCTCCCCAACCCGCGGCTGACCGTAGGTACGCTGAGCGACTTCTACGACACCCCGGGCTTGCCCTCAGCGGTGCCGGGGCGTGCGGCAAAGCTCTTTGCTCGGGCTGACCGGGTTGCTGCCATTATCGAGACGGTGACTGATCGAGTCCAAGACCACAGCCTCGATCCGCAGCTTCTGCGCCTGTGGCGCCACATCCGCCAAGCGCGCATGGCGGGAGTGGCCTACGCGTTAAGCGAATTCGCACGCTAGTGAGGCTTGCGCAGCGACCAAATATCGCAGCAACCATCGGCGCAGGGCTCGCCGTTGACCGTGCACCCCTGCACTGTGACCTCGCCGAGGGACGCGGGCACACTGCCCTGCTCTAGTTCCTCGATCAGATCCACGATCAGCGATGCAAAGCGCTCAGACGGCCCGGCGGTGCGGGTGCGGTAGACACTGACGCCCATCGCATCGGCGGCCTGCTTGAGCTCGGAATCGAGATCCCAGATAACCTCCATGTGATCAGAGATGAATCCGATGGGACAGACGACGACGCCGTCGACGCCTTCCTCATCGTGGATCCGTGTGGTGTGGTCTACGATGTCTGGTTCCAGCCACGGTGTGGCCGGGTTACCAGAGCGCGATTGCCACACGAGGTCATAGTCCTTAACGCCGGCCGCCTCGGCGACGAGGCGAGAGGCCTCCGCCACTTGGCGGGAGTAAATATGTTTATCCCCTTCGGCACCTCCAACCGCATCGTGTGCCGTGGGCACCGAGTGCGCAGTGAAGAGCATGCGAGTGCGAGCCAGCTTGTCGTCCGGAACCTGCGCGTAGGCCTCCCGGACAGCGGCAGCCATTTCCTCTACAAACTTCGGGTGATCGAAGAACTGGCGCAGCTTGGTGAAGGTTATGTCTGGAAGGTTGTTCTCCTCAACGTGCTGACGCAGGGCAACGATGTCTTCGTTGTATTGCCGGCAGGCGCTGTAGCCGCCCCAGGCCGAGGTGGCAAACACGGCGACGCTGCGCACTCCGTCCGCTGCCATCTGGTCAACGGCCTCTGTTCCAAAGGGATGCCAATTGCGGTTGCCAAAATAGACAGGCAGATTATGTCCGCGGCTCGAAAGCTCCGCAGAGATATTAGCGATGATCTCTCGATTCAATGCATTGAGAGGGCTTATGCCGCCGAAATGGAAGTAGTGCTCCCCCACCTCTTCGAGGCGCTCACGAGGGATGCCACGGCCGCGGGTAACGTTCTCCAAAAACGGAACGACCTCCTCGTTTCCTTCCGGGCCACCGAAAGAAAGAACGAGGAGGGCGTCAAATGAGGAGGGCACCGAATCGGTGCTGTGGGCGTTGCCCTGGGCAGTACGCAGTGTGTCAGTCATGCAGCCCAGTCTAGCAACGCACCCTCCTAGATCAGGCGCACGGCATAGGGGGCCATGCCGCCTTGGCGTACGGGGGTGATACTCACGTTTTGACCGGATTGTGGGGCTTCAACCATGGTGCCATCACCAAGATAGATAGCCACGTGATGGTTGCCGCTAGGGCCATAGAAGATAAGGTCGCCGCGCTCCATTTCGCTCGGGGAAATCTTCGTTCCCTTCTGGTACTGGTATCCGGTGTAGTGCGGTAAGGAAATACCCACGCCGGCGAAGGCATACAGAACCAGCCCCGAGCAGTCGAAACCAACCTTGTTGTAGTCACCGTGGGAGTCTGCAACGCCTCCATCACGGATGCCCTTGGTAGGGCCATTTGCGTCACCGCCGCCCCACGCATACGGAACACCGACTTGAGAGGTGGCACGCTCAATCACGGTCTCAATCTTCGCTTCGCGGGAGGCGTCGCCCAGCGTCGCGGACGCCTTCTTCGTCACACTGTCGGTTGTATCAAGCTCTTCGAGGACGCCGGACAGATCGGAGGCAAGAGAATCCTCGTCCTCAGTGGACGTGATCGTGGATGCCGAATCACTTGTCGACGTCTCGGTGGATCCCGCCGCCGTGGATCCCGTGCTCTCCCCTTCGCCCTGAAGGGCAAAGAGCTTCGAAGAGCCCTGCACCAGCGCGTCGATCTCGTCCTGGGTCAAGCTGTTGTTGTGGTTAGGCTGGGACGCCGCCACCATCGAGGCGACGGTTCCAACTACGCCGATGCCGAGGGCAACAGTCTCAGGATCGATGTCACCCGGATCAAAAGAGCTGCCACCTCGGGGCTGCCCTGTCTCCTTCTTCTCAGAGCCCGTTGCGCGAGTAGAAGACAGCTCCTGCACGTTTGGATCCGAAGCAACCGCGTCTGCAGCGCTTGAAAGTTCCTTCATCTCCTCCGCAGAGGCCGCAGGGGTCGAGCGCTGTGCTTGGAGCGTAGGAGTCTTGGCTTCAGAGGCCGAAGGGCCAGCCGGCGCGTTGGTCGTGGACTCGGCGGCAGTCGTTGTGCTGGCGGGCTCGGACGGGGCTACCGTGGGCTCATCGGCGTCGTCGGCGGCCTCGGTGGCGTCCTGCGTATCGCCCTGCACCTCCGATGTCAACGCTTCATCGTTGACTTCTGTTCCAGCCTCAAGGGTTGACGCTTCATTTTCGTCAACCTCCTTAGCTTGATTGAGGGCCTTATGGAGAGCGGAGAGTTGTGAGAGAAGATCATCGCGCTCGGATGCCGAATCCTTGATGGAGGCTTCGGAGGCGGTGAGCTGATCGCGTGCTGCGGTCTCGGCATCAGCGGCCCGGTCTGCGCGCTCCTCAGCAAGCTGCTGGGTCTTGCGCAGCTGAGATTCCTTATTGGCCTTTTCCGTCCGCTGTTTTTCCAAGTCACGCAACACGGCCTGTTGCTTATCGGATTGTGAACGTAGATAGGACTGACGCTCAAGCATATCCGAGCGGGCATCCTTACCTGCTGCATGCGCAACAGTGTCGGAGGTATTGGCGCGGCGGTAGGCCGAACGTGAGACCTCGTCCAACTTTGCTTGCGCATCCGCGACATCCGCCTGCGCGGCGTCGAGTTGCTCGCGCGCCGTCGTGGTCCCCTGGCGTGCCTGGGCCGCCTTGGTCCGAGCGTCGTTGAGATCGACGAGCGCCCGGTTCACAGATTCGCGTTGGATACCGATGGCCGCTTCAGCTTGAGCGATACGTTCCTCGATCTGCGCGATAGCGCCGGCGAGGTCAGCGATGGACGGATTATCGGAGGATAGCAGGGAGTCAATGTTGAGCTGCTCAGGTTCCGCCGCCACTGCAGGAGTGAGCGAGGAGGCAGTAGATAAGGCTGCAGTGGTCGCAATAGCAGCGAAGGCTGCTTTGAAGCGCCGGAAGCCGAAGGATGATGTGGTGGCCACGAGAGTTATCTCCTAGACACCTACCCATGTAGTTGTGCATCCCTACAGTATTTCCTCATGGCTGGGCGAAGCCGGATGCGGCAGCAGAAAACGCCGCCGAGACTTGAGGTTGCTTCTTCGCCGATAGCGAGTAGGTACTGCGGGGTGCGTCGCCTCCCCCACCACTTCGAAGCTGAAAGGTTGCATGCGTGCCTAAGGAAAGCCGTGCGCTTCCTAGAGTTACGCCTTCGAGGCTGATGAAGCGGTGATGGATACGCGAACAAGAGTGGTCGAACGAGGCATGTACGTCCTGGCGCAGGCAGGAGTATTCCTGCGTTCGTGCCCCTAAAGGGCACTGTGTCCTGCCAACAACGGAGACACTAAAGGTACTGCGCGGGCGCTGTGTATGCACCAACGTCTCATCAGACCGCCGACCCAATCTTCCAGTTGCAGAGCGTCCCTCGCTCGATAGCGAGTACGCCTAGGACTAGCCGCGATCCGACGACGAAGGGGCACACCTCTGGCTGAGGGCCACGTCTCTCACGGTTCCTCCTCGCTGGACGCCGCGCTCGTGAAAGAAGCAACTCGCGCCCACATGGCACAAGTGCCCGCCTCCATGGCTGGCACCCAACCGGAAACCGGAAGAGCATACGGCCGCTTCTTGCCCGCTACAAAGACGCGCACAATGAAGTGTGTGAAGCCTCTTCCACTCGGAAGGTAGGTGTTTCGATTTTTAAAAGTTGAACACTGGTACCGACTGCCTCGAGCAAACTGTTCTGCTACTCGCGTCAGCAGCGACACGACGTTCATCCACCAGGCGGTGAACCCCAACTGTTCCCTTCGCTCGTGGCGTGCTTCCCCACATACCCGTGCGACAAATCAATTGAGAGTCAAGGCTTGGTCCATGAACGTATGGAGCAATAGTCAACCCGTGAGTCGATACGTGAACCATACGTCACCGACACGCCATCTCGCACACTTTCCTCAACTTTCACATCAGCCACGTGCGGCCACAGGGCATGACAGGAGCACCTAACCTGCAATGACTTTGTTACCAAGGTGTGATTGTGATGTTTGTCACTTTTAGGTAACGCCCGCTCCCAAGGTCTGTTTCCAAGTCGGCCTGTCAGTGCGTGTGTGGCGTCACGCCTTGAGGCTTGTCTCACCGACCGCTCTCGTGATTGCCCCAGATTGCTACATCCGTCCTTCATGTCGGACTGGGGCACGATGCTCTAGCGGGCCATTTGACCCTCGGTGAAATTTCACGGCCTGGCAAGCCCCGCAATCACGGATAACTTGCCGTTCGGCGCGCGACGCAAACCACTCCCCCGCTTCGAAAGTAAAGGGATAGTGGTTGACTTTTGCCACTTCCCCACTCCCCCTGCCGTCAAGCCCCAACGAGTAGCGAAGTGCGCGCCGTAGTTATTCCGCCTATTTTTCGGCGATCAAATTGTGCCGAGCAGACGCGCGGAAGGCTATCCATCCGACGGCCGAAGCGAGGCAGAAAAGGAGCCCCAGAATGATTCCCCATGGTGCCGAAAAATGGTCAGCGGTGGCATAGAAATCATTGAGCAGCGTGACCTGATCGAGACCGGTTGGCAACGCATCTTCGGCCGCCTCCAAGGTTGCGCGGTCATAAGAATTGCTCACCGCGGAGACCTTCATGGGCGCCTGCAGGATGACGGTGTCTAGCCCTGTCTGTTGCTGGAGGGTTGTCGCTAAGTCGCGGAGATCCGGAATCTTCTCCGGGAAGACGTCAACCACTGCGATACCGTGTCCGGGTTGTAATGAGGCTGAGATGTGGGCCTGGAGGTCGTCGTCAAGCGCCAGCTCCGGATTAGAGAAGGCAACGCCGTCGGCTGACAGCTGTGCGGCAATATCGTCTACATTTACGTCCGCCGGGATCATCTGCCACTCCTCGTTGTCTTGTAGCGCTTCGGTTCCCCAGATTCGTGGTCGAGCCTAAACCGCCGGACCCGGACAAGCTTCGCGACGCGCCGCTACCCCCAAAATGGATGAAACAGAACGCGCGTACTGTTATAGTGGTGTCGACCGAGGGTTCTTACATCTACAATGTATTAGAGAACATGCGCGTTCAAAGATCGTCGACACGCCTGGCCCCCTGAAGGGTCAGTGCTAGTCGGATAGTTCGACGAACCCTCGACAAGTGTTCGATAACCCACAAGCGAAAAGCAAGGAATGGAGCTCCTTATGACTGAAAGCCTGAACTCCTTCGGCGCCAAGAAGACTCTTGAGGTCAACGGTAAGTCTTATGACTACTTTGACATCAACGCAGTCGAGGGCCTGGAGAAGCTTCCGTACTCCCTCAAGGTTCTGGCTGAGAACCAGCTGCGCTACGAGGACGGTAAGAACGTAACCAAGGATCACATCAACGCTTTGGCCAATTGGGATCCGTCCGCTGAGCCGGATACTGAGATTCAGTTCACCCCGGCCCGCGTTCTCATGCAGGACTTCACTGGTGTCCCTTGCGTGGTGGACCTCGCAACCATGCGTGAGGCAATCACCGCACTCGGCGGCAAGCCGGACCAGGTGAACCCGCTCAACCCGGCCGAGATGGTTATTGACCACTCCGTCATCGTCGAAGCCTTCGGCTCCACCGAGGCCCTTGAGAAGAACGTTGAGATCGAGTACGAGCGCAACCAGGAGCGCTACCAGTTCCTGCGCTGGGGTGCTGAGAACTTCTCCAACTTCCGCGTTGTTCCCCCGGGAACCGGTATTGTCCACCAGGTCAACATTGAGTACCTCTCCCGCGTGGTCTTCGACAACGACGGTCTCGCATACCCGGATACCTGTATTGGTACCGACTCCCACACCACCATGGAGAACGGCCTAGGCATCCTGGGCTGGGGCGTTGGCGGCATCGAGGCAGAGGCAGCGATGCTGGGCCAGCCGGTGTCCATGCTGATCCCGCGCGTCGTGGGCTTCAAGCTCACCGGCGAGATTCCGACCGGCGTGACGGCTACCGACGTTGTTCTGACTATTACTGAGATGCTGCGTCAGCACGGCGTGGTTCAGAAGTTCGTTGAGTTCTACGGCAACGGCGTGAAGGCCGTGCCGCTGGCCAACCGTGCCACCATCGGTAACATGTCCCCCGAGTTCGGCTCCACCGCTGCAATCTTCCCGATCGACGAGGAGACCATCAAGTACCTCGAGCTCACCGGCCGCCCGCAGGAGCAGATCGACCGCGTCGAGGCATACGCCAAGGCTCAGGGTATGTGGCTGGAGCAGGATGCTCCGGAGGCAGAGTACTCCGAGTACCTCGAGCTGGACCTGTCCACCGTGAAGCCGTCCATCGCTGGCCCGAAGCGCCCGCAGGACCGCATCCTCCTCTCCGAGGCCAAGGAGCAGTTCCGTAAGGACCTGCCAACCTACGCTTCCGGTGACGTCGTCGTCGACGAATCCACCGTTGAGGCCAAGCGCATGACCGCCGAGGGCGGCGACGAGAACTCCCTCGTTGACGTGACCGGTGGCCTGAACAAATCCCGCGCAGGCGAGGGTGAGTCCGCTGCCAAGGGCAGCTCCGGCCGCCAGTCCAACCCGGTGACCGTCACCTCCCCGAACGGCGGCGAGTACACGCTGGACCACGGTATGGTTGCCATCGCTTCCATCACCTCCTGCACCAACACCTCCAACCCGTCCGTCATGGTCGGCGCTGGTCTTATCGCACGTAAGGCTGCTGAAAAGGGCCTGAAGTCCAAGCCGTGGGTTAAGACCATTTGTGCTCCGGGTTCCCAGGTTGTCGATGGCTACTTCCAGCGCGCAGACCTGTGGAAGGATCTGGAGGCCCTGGGCTTCTACCTCTCCGGCTTCGGCTGCACCACCTGTATCGGTAACTCCGGCCCGCTGCCGGAGGAGATCTCCAACGCCATCAACGAGCATGATCTGGCTGCTACCGCGGTGCTTTCCGGTAACCGTAACTTCGAGGGCCGTATTTCCCCGGACGTCAAGATGAACTACTTGGCTTCCCCCATCATGGTCATTGCCTACGCTATTGCCGGCACCATGGACTTCGATTTCGAGACCCAGCCGCTGGGCCAGGATCAGGATGGCAACGATGTCTTCCTCAAGGACATCTGGCCTTCCCCGCAGGAGATCGAGGACACCATCCAGCAGGCCATCTCCCGCGAGCTCTACGAGGCTGACTACGCCGACGTGTTCAAGGGTGACGACGCATGGCGCAGCCTGGACGTTCCGGAGGGCGAGACCTTCAAGTGGAACGAGGACTCCACCTACATCCGCAAGGCACCGTATTTCGACGGCATGCCGACTGAGCCGGAGCCCGTTCAGGACATCAAGGGCGCTCGCGTCCTGGCCAAGCTTGGTGACTCCGTGACCACCGACCACATTTCCCCGGCCTCTTCCATCAAGCCGGGTACCCCGGCCGCTCAGTACCTCGATGCCAACGGTGTGGAGCGCCAGGACTACAACTCCCTGGGTTCCCGTCGTGGTAACCACGAGGTCATGATGCGCGGTACCTTCGCTAACATCCGCCTCCAGAACCAGCTGGTCGACGTCGCTGGTGGCTACACCCGCGACTTCACCCAGGAAGGCGCACCGCAGGCCTTCATCTTCGACGCCTGCGAGAACTACAAGGCAGCCGACATCCCGCTGGTTGTCCTTGCTGGTAAGGAGTACGGCACCGGTTCCTCCCGTGACTGGGCTGCTAAGGGCACCAACCTGCTCGGCGTGAAGGCTGTCATCACTGAGTCCTTCGAGCGCATCCACCGCTCGAACCTCATTGGTATGGGCGTTATTCCGCTGCAGTTCCCGGAGGGCGAGTCCCACGAGTCCCTCGGCTTGGACGGCACCGAAACCTTTGACATCGAAGGTATCGAGGCTCTCAACGAGGGCGGCATTCCGAAGTCGGTTCACGTAACCGCCACCAAGGAATCCGGCGAGACCGTTGAGTTTGATGCCAAGGTTCGCATCGACACGCCTGGTGAGGCCGACTACTACCGCCACGGCGGCATCCTGCAGTTCGTTCTGCGCCAGATGGTCAAGGCCTAAACCACCCTTGCCCACCATGCAGGTTCCCCGGATACGGTGCGGCCTGCATAGTTAGGCGGATAGGCCAGCTAGCAACATCGAGTGCTGGCTGGCCTTTCTGCTTCTCTCCCCCTCATCCCCTCATACTTCTGTCACCTGTCTACCCCCAGCCGTGCTTTAAGGAGCTTTCCCCAACCATGCCGATTATGAGCGACTCCGAACTGAACCGCCGCCGCCATGACATTCTGGTCGGTGCACGCAGATGCTTCGCTGAGCACGGCTATGAAGGTGCCACGGTTCGACGCCTCGAAGAAGCCACGGGCAAATCGCGCGGGGCTATCTTTCACCACTTCGGCGATAAAGAGTCTCTCTTTTTGGCCCTGGCCCGGGAAGACGCGGCCCGCGAAGCCGAGGTTGTAGCAAACAACGGTCTCGTTGAGGTAATGAGCGAGATGTTGCGTCACCCAGAGCGCCACGATTGGCTCGCCACCAGACTCGCGGTGACCTCGATGTTGCGCACCGATCCCTCCTTCGCTGCTCGGTGGCATGAAGAGCAGCAGGTTTTGGATAAGGCGGTTCGCGCGCGCTTGGAATCAAACGCTGAGAAGGGCCGGCTGCGCGACGACGTCTCCATCGATACCCTCGTAACTTATCTGGAGACCTTCATGGACGGTTTTATCAACCGCCTGGCCCTCGGGGACACGAAGAATCTAGAACAGGTGTTGTCCTTAGTAGAGCAATCGATTCGTGGCCCACACGCCGATCACTAAGCGCTTAACACTCAGTGCCGGAGTGTGGTTGACGCTACACTGTGGCGCATGGACCATACTCCCCTACAGCTTCCGCGGACGCAGTGTGGAATTAGTCTGAACGCCACACCCCGGCTTGCCCCGAAAGAACAGCGTGCCCACGATGCTCAGCCGAGCCCGCGAATGGACAATTCAGGTCTTCGCGAGGTCATCGAGGAGGCTGGGCCCCAGCCTGGGCGCCTGAAGCTCAGCGACCTGGCAGTCTGGGTCATCATAGGTCTAGTTGGACTATTTATGTGCAACATGACGTTCTCTTTCTTCGCTGGTGATTTTGGTCCTCCGCGATTCAGCTTCTCTGACATCGGCATATTTTCGCTAATCCCTATCATTTTGTGTTTCCTCAGCGCGACCTTTGTCGCTGTGAGCCTGTGGAACATCCTCAAGGAAATCGGTAAAGCTCGGCGTTTGCGCACCGCGTGGCGCAATGGCTGGGTAGAATACCGTCCCGCTCTCATCGGTGAGTTGGTTTACCTGCGCAGCAAAACCGAAGGTCCCGATGATCGTGAACGGACCTATTTCTATTACTCCGCGCCGCTCATGATCCTTCAACCAGACGGCGCACTGGCGAAGGCCATGTCCGGTGAGTTCCGCGCAAACAACCCGAACTGGTTGAGATCACGTGGCGCTGCACTGGCAGAGGGCTCCCGGATCGCTACCGTGGATACTGCGAACAATAATGGCTGGACCGTCGCTGCTTACCGCACCGACGGAACGAGCTCGGAGGCGGAACTCTCCAATGGACTCACCGGCCGCCAAGTTGATGCCGTTCTCCACTTCGCCGAACAGCATTGGGCGCGCTAAGCCGCTGTTCGATTGGTTGGCCCGCCGCCCAACACGGGTCCTACTCCCCATTAGGTGTTGAACCGACGAGAAAGGCAGCTCTAACCCCTTTACACTGTGATCCATGACGCAATCTTCTATTCAATTGCCTCGGTCACCGCTGAAATTTGATGCAGTCAGCGCAGGCTCCCTCGCGCCTAAGGAGTTAAAGGAGCATGATCAGCAGCCGAACCCTAACGTGGACCGCAGCGGTATACGCGAAGCTATCAATAGTGTCGGGCGACCGATCGGCCAAGCCAATCTCGGCGCGATCATCTTTGGATTCATCTTCATCTCCATGGGTGTCATGTCCCTATTCTTCACAGTGTTCCATGTGCTATTCCTCTTTGTCCTATTTCCGGGCGCAGACGGAACGAACGGCGGGATACCAATAGCCAGCATTATCAACGGGCTTGCCGCAATGGTATTCATCTTTGTCGGAGTCATGCTCGTGCGGGGTCGCTGGGGAAGGAGAACTAGGTTGCGGACCGCCTGGGCGAATGGGTGGGTTGAGTACCGTCCTGCGTTAATCGGGGAGCTCGTCTACAAGCGCCGCGTCGACTACAACGACAACACCGACTACTATTACACCGCCCCGATACTCATCTTGCAGCCAGACGGCTCGTTGAAAAAGGCCATGACAGCGGAGTTCGTCGCTCCGAACCCGAATTGGCTGAAGCTTCGCGGCCGGCTGCTCGCCGACGGTCCCCTCGTCGCCACCGTTGACTTCAACCACAATAACGGCTGGAGTGTGGTGGGATACCGCGCCGACTCGGACAAACCGCAACTAGAACTCCAGCATGGTCTGCGCAAGAAGAACATCGAGGCGGCGCTGTCTTTTGCTGAGCAGAACTGGGTAAAAGGTTAACGCTCAACAGCGTGCCATCGGGACGCCCCACCTTCTTCAGGAGCCCACCACAATGCCTCAGCAAGCGATAGCCCCCTTCGACTTTCCGGATCATGAATACTCCGAAAGGCTCATTCCTCGTAGCTTAAGGGAAGTATCTTCGCCAAACCCTTCTCCTACGACAGCTGCCGTCGGTCGCGCCATTGCAGCGGCTGGGCCATTGCCGGGTCGATCCACATCTGGATGGAAGAACCTGCGGACCAAGCTCATCGTGGCGGTAGTGCTACTCGCTATCGCGATATCAGCCATTATCGGCGAAGATACGTCCATCAGCTCGGGGTGGCAGGGATTGGCCGTCGCAGTCTTTGTCCTCGTGCTCGTGGTCGCGGCAGGTAGACAGATTCGGTCCATTCGCAGTTCAACGTGGGGCGCACGCCGACTGGGCACCGCCGCAGAAAAAGGCTGGATTGAGTACTATCCCGCTCTGCTCAGCGAGATCTGGCAGACCGGTCGGCACGTGCCGCATGCCGATCCCACCGAGTACTACTACAAAGCCAAGGTGCGCCTCTTCCTCCCCGACGGCACGGTTCAAGAAATCATCAGCGACGAGTTTGAATCCCACACGTCTCCCCGGGCCTTCCGCGAGCAAGGTATTGCCGTGGTGCGCTTCCAAAGCCAAGCTACCTTCGAGCACACCACGGGGTGGTACATCGCCGCCCACCTCGCTACTAAACCTTTTCGCCAGGCGAGCTTGCACAACGGTCTGACCCGCGAGCAAGTAAGTGCTGGCCTTAACGCCGCGGCGTCTCCTGCATCCTAGATGTCCTTAACGCTGCCTTCACCATCGATGAACTCCAGAGGCGAGGCCGGGAAGCTATCGCGGCGAGCAACCTCAGCGACAACCTCGGCGACAAGCTCCCGGGAAGTCGTCATATCGCTGGTGCGCTCGGCATCGCTATCGAGCACAGTGATGCCCTGGGAAGGCTCTTCCGTGAGCGCTGCAGGACCCAGAATGAGGTAGTTGAGATCCGTCGAATTCAGCTTATTGTCTACGGCCTTCTTGGACTCCACGTAGGCGTACCACGACTCATCGGAAGGATCGGTCGTGTTCTCCGTAGCGCCGATGTAGGAAATCATCACGTAGGCCGGGGTGTGCTTCCCCTCCTCCGCTAGCTTCTCCAAGCCAGCGATGGAGGCAAGTGCCGCATCGCGGTCGACTGCCCACGTCACTTCCGCACCCGCGCGGCCACCGTTTCCAGCGCCCCACACGACGACGTCATAGTCAGCCAAAAGCTCTGCCCAGTCCTCAACAGAAAGCTCGGTGAGATCGCGCACCACTGCGGTGGCGCCTAGGGCTTCAATATCAGCGACCTGGTCGGGGCTACGGATAAGGGAATGGACGGTGAGGTTGGCGTCGACAAGCTTGGGCGCCGCCAAAAGCCCAACCTTTCCGTGGCCGCCGATGTACAAAACCTTCTTGCGTGCAGTTGTTGTCGTATCAGTCATGTGCGCCACCGTACGCGCTATCTGATCTCACTGCAGGACCCCAGGGCAGCTGGAAAAACGTACAGGCTACAATCTAGTCATGATCGCCATCATGACTGTTACCGGTGTCGATAACACCGGCATTATCTCCGCCGTGTCCACCGCCCTCGCAGAACTTAACGTCAATATCGTTGACGTCTCCCAGACGCTCATGTCTGAGTACTTCACCATGATCTTGCGCGTCGAATTCGATGAGAACGAGGTCAGCATCCAGCAGCTCCAGGAGCGGATGAACACCGTCGGTGAGTCCATCAAGCAATCCATTCGCGTGCAGTCGGAAGCGCTGTTCACCGCAATGAACGAGATTTAGGGACGATAACCAGTCATGCTTAACCGCTTCAATACCGCCAGCATTCTCGACACCATCGAGATGATCGAGAAGTACCGTCTCGATATCCGCACCGTCACTATGGGCATTTCGCTGCTCGGCTGCACACGCCCCACCATGGAAGCCACCGCCGAGGCCGTGTACGACCTCGTGACATCCCGCGCCGCACACCTGGTTGAGGTGTGCGAGGGAATCGAGGCCGAGCTCGGCATCCCGATTGTCAACAAGCGCATCTCTGTCACCCCCATCGCGCTCATCGTGGCCGGTATCGAAGGAAACCCCGTGGACGTTGCCCGCGCGCTGGATCGCGCTGCCGCAGCGACCGGTGTTGACTTCGTCGGTGGCTACTCCGCGCTCGTCGAAAAGGGCGCAACGACCGCCGAAAAGGCGCTTATCCGTTCCATCCCGGAAGCCCTGGCAGAGACAAACCTGGTCTGCTCCTCGGTGAATATCGCTTCCTCCCGCGCCGGCATCAACATGAATGCCGCGGCACAGATGGGACGCATCATCAAGGAAGCTGCCGAGCTCACCAAGGATCGCAGCGCCATCGGCTGCGCCAAGCTCGTGATCTTCTCCAACTCCGTGGGCGATAACCCCTTCATGGCCGGTGCCTTCCACGGCATTGAGGAACCGGACTGCGTCGTTTCCGTCGGTGTATCGGGCCCGGGCGTGGTCGATCGCGCGCTCGGCTCCCTTGCGGGCGCCACCCTCAACGAGGTCGCCGAAGAGGTCAAGAAGGCAGCCTTCAAGGTCACGCGCGCCGGCCAGCTCGTGGGTGAAATGGCTTCGGAGCGCCTCGGTGTCCCCTTCGGCATCATTGACCTCTCCCTCGCTCCCAC
>NZ_KV818352.1:0-530 GCF_001814885.1 Corynebacterium sp. HMSC068G04
GCCGGAATGAAGCCACCGCGGTTGATGAAGGTGGAGTTGCCTACCTGGTTGACCGGGATGACCGGAGCGTAGCCTAGAAGGCCGCCGAAGTTGACCTCGTCGCCAGCCTTGGTGCCAGGGGCAGGGATGACGCGCACGGCGGTCGTCTTATGGTTCATCACACCAATGGCGGCTTCGTCCGCGATCATGCCGGCGATGGTCTCAGCAGAGGTATCGCCCGGGATGGCGATCATGTCTAGTCCCACCGAGCAGATCGAGGTCATGGCCTCCAGCTTGTCGATGGAGATGGCACCGGTGCGCACCGCATCGATCATTCCCTTGTCCTCAGAAACCGGGATGAAGGAACCGGACAGCCCACCCACGCGGGAGCAGGCCATCATGCCGCCCTTCTTGACGGCGTCGTTAAGCAGCGCCAGCGCCGCCGTGGTACCGTGCGTGCCCACCTGGTCGAGGCCCATGTGCTCAAGGATGTGCGCGACGGAGTCACCTAGTTCCGCGGTGGGAGCGAGGGAGAGGTCAATGATGCCGAA
>NZ_KV818353.1:0-452 GCF_001814885.1 Corynebacterium sp. HMSC068G04
GGCTTCACATTGGAATCATCAACCGTAGTCTTGTCATCACCAGGCTGATCTTCGCCGTCACCCGGCTTGGAGTCCGGGTCCTTCGGATCGGTGCCTGCTTCCTTCTCTTCCTCGTCGGTAGCACCGTCATTATCATCATCGGTGTCAGTCTTATCCGGCTCGCCGTCGCCATCAGTGTCACGCTGAACCGTGATCACCTTATCTTCCTTAGCGACTTCCTTACCCTCGGCATCGGTGATGGTGACCGTGACAGTAACGTCACGCTCTTCCTCATCCTTACCCCAGTCATCAAGCTTCTCCGGGGTACCGGTGATCTGACCAGTCTCCGGATCAACCTCCAGGCCACCAGGCAGGTTCTCAACCTTAACCTTGCCGCCTTCCGGAACGTTCTTCGCAGTCTCAAACGGATCAGCCGGCTGACCCTCCGTGACAGTCACCTTATCCTTCACCAC
>NZ_KV818353.1:552-42345 GCF_001814885.1 Corynebacterium sp. HMSC068G04
CATCAGTGTCACGCTGAACCGTGATCACCTTAGTATCCTTGGCGACTTCCTTGCCGTCCTTATCGGTGATGGTGACCGTGACCTCAACGTCACGCTCTTCCTCTTCCGGACCCCAGTCAGTGATCTTGTCCGGAGTACCCGTGACCTGACCAGTCTTCGGATCAACCTCTAGCCCGCCAGGCAGGTTATCGACCTTAACCTCGCCACCTTCAGGAACGTTCTTCGCAGTCTCGAACGGATCAGCCGGCTTGCCCTCCGTGACAGTCACCTTATCCTTCACCACAGAAGGCGCAGTCGGAGTCTCCTCGGAGCCATTGTCGTCCTTGCCCTTTTCGTGGCCGTTAACCGGGACCTCAACGTCGACCTTGCCATCCGGAAGATCCGGATCGGTAATGGTCACCGTAATCGGACCATCAACATCCTCACCCGGAGTGACGATGACCTTGCCGTCCTCGTCAATCTTTACCGGAACGTCGTTACCGTCCTCGTCCTTAGCGGAGATCTTGGTGTCATCGTCCGGGTTGTTGACCTTGATACCAGTATCCTGCGGATCCTTGGTCGGATCAACGGGCTTCACATCGACATCAACGGTGGTCTTCTTAGTTTCTTCCCCGACCTTGAAAGGAGCCTCACCGCGGGCGACAATACGGCCCTGGGTCTTCGGGTTGCCAGACTCGTCCTTGACCGGGTCACCGTTCTCGTCGAGAACCGGAACCTGCAGAGCCTCATCGCGCATCACGACGGGGATGTCGATGGTCTTGCCGGCCTGCTTATCGTTCGGGGTGAAGGTCACAACACCAGTTGCAGGATCAACCTTGACCTGGTCTGCAGTAACGCCTTCAGGCAGCTTGCCTAGCTCGAACTTGGCCTTTTCAGGCTTGGTTTCCTTAGGATCGGTAGCCGGGTTGTCGAACTTCGGTTCGGAGGTAGCCTCCTGGCCTGCCTTCGCGTCGACCTCTTCGTAGTCAAGGTAGTCGCGAGTCACAGCGAAGGCATCCATTGCCAGAACGAGGTCGTTCGCAGGGTCTGGGTTGCCTTGAGTAACCTTCAGGCGAGCGGTGAACGTATCACCGGTCTGAGCATCCGCAGGAACGTCGAGCTCACAGCTCGGGATCTTGGTTGCGGAATCCGCCTTTTGAGTCTCACAGGTCTTGACGACCTTACCGTTCTTGTCGACCCACTCGATGTAGTAATTCAGGTCCTGTGTGATCGGCAGACCGGAAGTGTCGGTCTGAACCTTATCACCGATGTTCGCCCAGTTGTCGGTAGTGTTCTTGTCAACAACGTCAAACTTCAGAGCCTGCGGAGCAAGGACAATGTTCCAGCCGGTGTAGGCATCAGTGGTGTTACCGATGAGGGCACCGTCGCCACCGAAGAGCTGTGCGTTAGCACCAGCTTTCAGATCAGTACCGAAGCCTGGGCCTGCCCACTGGCCAAGGGACCACGGGTACAGCGTACCGATGTTGTCCGGCAGCGGCTTGCCGTCCTTGCCAAGAATGCTGACGTAGCTCCAGTGCATGTTGACATGCTTGGAGCTCGAAAGGCCGTTACTCCAATTGCCCTCACCGTGGGAGCCAGCCAGCTTGCCAAACTTGTCTGCAGGCACAAGTCCACGCGTCTTGTGGTCATAGCCATAGAGACCCTTCCACCGCAGCTGGAATTCACCGTCTGCACCGGTGGTGGTGGTCACGGTTTCTGCAATCCAGCCTTCCGGATCAGCAGCTACCTGCTCATTAATCCACTTCTGCAGGCCCTGCTCATCGGCAGGAGTCCACCCCTTGCCACGTAGCGTCTTGCCCGCAAAGTTGTCCTTCGCGTACGTCTCAATCTTGTTCACCGCGTCGTCGGTGAGGTAGGAACCGACAACCTTCAAACCAGAGGCAGGGATGTCCTTAGGATCAAAATGGCTCACCTGGTTGTGGTTCTTGGCACCCTGCAGAACGTCAAGGTTCCAGAAAGCCTGGCCCGCATAGGTTCCACCATTACCACCCGTTCCGACGCTTTCTGCCCACTTCTCCTTAGGCAGGTGCTGCGGCAGCTTGTCCTTCTGCGCATACTGGATGGTCATACCCGTGATCTTGTTGCCGCCCCAATCACCATCACCCTGAGTCGTCGGGGTGGTAGCCGTCAGCGGGAAGACACCTGCCGCTGGCTGGTGAACTAGGCGGTACTTGTCAGTCAGGTTTTCCGGAAGCTCGGTCCACACGCGGATCTTTTCACGCTTATGATCACGTTTACCCCGATCGGGGCCAGTGGTCAGACCAACAGAAGCATCCGCATCAAAGAAACGGGTCGCTCCGAGGGCATCGGTGTACGGTGCCATCTTGATGGTGAAGTTGCCGTTCTCATCAGACTCGGTGTAGTACACCGGCGACGAGTGCTGAGTGTTCTCACCCTCATACCACTGGGCGTACACTTTCACACCAGCAAGCGGCTTACCAGAGTCCTGGACGTTACCGAAACCAATCTTGGCTTCGACGATCTCCTTCACAGAGCCAGAGATCGTGCCTGTCTGGTCCGCCTGGCCAGGAGAGTGGATAGCCTTATCCTTATCGCCACCAGCTGCCGGAGCCTCAGGATCCGGCTGGTTTTCCTGCGCATTGGCAACCGCTGCGAACGGGGATGCAGGAGTAACTGCGTGGACGAAGGGGCCCACCATAGCAATAGAGAGCGCCGCGGCAGCAATCGTAGTGCCGCGACGGCGTACAGCAGTACGCTTAATTTCCTTCTTGTTCATATCAAGAAGCCCTTTCCTTAAGACTTGAAAGAACTGATCACGCTAGGGGTACGTGACCGCGCAAGGGGTGATACCGGCTTACGCAACCGAGAGCAGCTCACTTCTGTCACCTTGGAAGAAGGTCAGAGGTTCCAAGGGTCTATGAACAAACTCGTCTCTAATGTTAACTCCGTGCACGAATTAAAGAAACCGTACGGATTCCTGAAAATTTCATGAATGCAAACTTTTCGCCACTAACAGCATCAAGCACATGTTTGACCTGCTCTTTTCGCCGCGATTGCGACACGCGGTTGCGATTGTTAAATAGCTCACGTCGTCACATCCGTAACATTTTCCCCAGGAGTACACTCCTAACGGGGGTGTTTTATACAGCACGGTGACAGGTGGAGTTGTGGGAAGCGTCGCCAAGCAGGGTGTATTGAGCGCACAAATGTAGCCATAGAAACACAAACCGCCCCGCTTCCCCGTGCATGGCGCGTGCAGGCGGTTGTGTGCACGATCCAGTCTGAGAAGTGGGGCGGTTACTACATGACACCGTCACCGTGAGGCGGTGCCTGAGGTTGTGCGGATTTGGACTTGATGACGCCTTACTGGTCTTGCATGACGTCGTGGCGCACGATGGTCTGGTCGCGGCCGGGGCCGACACCAATGTAGGAGATGCGGCAGCCGGAGAGTTCCTCCAAGCGCAGGACGTAGTCCTGTGCCTTCTGCGGAAGCTCCTCGAAAGTCTGGCAACCGGTAATGTCCTCGTCCCAGGCCGGCATGGTCTCAAAAATGGGCTCGGCGTGGTGGAACTCGGACTGGGTCAGCGGCATCTCGTCGTAACGCTTGCCGTCAACGTCATAGGCCACACAGATGGGGATCTCACCGATACCGGTGAGGACATCCAGCTTGGTCAGGAAGTAATCCGTGAAGCCGTTGACGCGGGTGGCGTAGCGGGCGATCACAGAGTCGTACCAACCGCAGCGGCGCTTGCGGCCGGTGTTAACACCGATTTCGCCGCCGGTTGTCTGCAGGTACTCGCCCCACTTATCGAAAAGCTCCGTGGGGAACGGGCCTGCGCCGACGCGGGTGGTGTAGGCCTTGATGATGCCCAGGGAGGTAGTTATGCGCGTCGGACCAATGCCGGAGCCCACAGCAGCACCGCCGGCAGTCGGGTTCGAGGAGGTCACGAACGGGTAGGTGCCGTGGTCAACGTCCAGCATGGTGGCCTGGCCACCCTCCATGAGGACGTGCTTGCCCTCATCCAATGCCTGGTTCAGCTCCAGTTCGGCCTCAATGACCATCGGGCGCAGGCGCTCGCGGTAGCTCAGGAAGTACTCCACAACCTGCTCCGGCTCGATGGCCTTGCGGTTGTACATCTTCACCAGCATCTGGTTCTTAATGTCCAGGGCGGACTCGACCTTCTGGCGCAAGATGGACTCATCGAAGATGTCCTGCACGCGGATGCCGATACGGGCTACCTTGTCGGCATAAGCCGGGCCGATGCCACGGCCGGTGGTGCCAATGGCGCGCTTGCCCAGGAAGCGCTCCTGTACACGATCCAGGGTCTGGTGGTAGGGCGCCACGAGGTGGGCGTTGGCGGAAATCCGCAGGCGCGAAGCGTTGGCGCCGCGGGCTTCGAGGCCATCGATCTCGTCGAAGAGGGCCTCCAGGTTAATCACCACGCCGTTGCCCAGGACCGGGGTGGCGTTTTCAGAAAGAATTCCGGCGGGAAGGAGCTTCAGCTCGTACTTCTCGCCGCCGACCACGACGGTGTGGCCGGCATTGTTACCGCCGTTGGGCTTCACTACGTAATCGACTTTGCCGCCGAGGATGTCGGTAGCCTTGCCCTTGCCTTCATCGCCCCACTGGGCGCCGACGATGACGATCGCTGCCATGTTTGATGTCACTTCCTATTTATTGAAGTCAAATACGCACCTACTTTACCCGCCGCAGCGGTGCAGCGGTGAGTTTGTGACAAGCTCGTCAGGAATTGATGCGCCGGCACCTTCGTGGAGAGGTTCGTCCCGAACCTCGTTCAAGTCCAACTACGCGATTTCGGTGTTTGAGTTGGCACCGTCGCCCTTGTCTTTCTCTTCGATGAAGATGGTGTCATTGGTGAACATCAGCCTCGAATTGTTTGGGGTGCTGATAATGATCCCATCGTCAACGACAGCGATTTGAGCTTCAATGTCATCGATGCCGATTCGGTAGAGACCGTTGCTATCGATCTTCTTGCCGTCAGTTGGGAGGTTGTCGACACCACCCTGGCTGTACCTGGTTTCACCCTCCAGCGGTAGGAGGCTCACCACATCGAATTCCATATCTTCCGGCAGGTTGGTCTTATCGCTCTTGATAACCCAGGCTCCGCCACCGCCGTGTGCGCAGTCAATGGATTTTTCATTCGCATCGATACCGCACACCAAGTTCCAACCGTCGGCGGAAATATCGAACAGCGTTTCACCGCGGAGGTCTTCTTCATCCTTGGCCAGGTCCGCGGAGTCGGTGGGCTCTGACTTTACGTCAATGAAGAATATGTCCGAGTTCACACCGTCAAAGGAGTTCTCCATCGAAGGTGCCTCAGTGCCTGGGCGCTTGTACACCTTTCCTTCGACGCCGACAATGTCTCCTTCAGTCTTGGACTCATAGGTGTAACCCTCTCCATCCTCAGTGACCTCAAATGAGGAGGACGTGATGTACAGGGCATTCTCGTCGTAGACCCTGCCGTTGACGAAGAAGACGGGAACCTTCACGGGTTCGCCATCGACCTTGCCCTCCAACACCACGTAGCTGAGGAACTTGCAGGGGTCATACTCGTCTTCGCCGATGGTGAGGTCCTCAAATTTCTCGGTGGAGCCTTTCACGTAGGCTTCCTTGTTATCAAGGACCTTGCCAAGGTCGGTGTCCTCGAGCTCCTTCTTTTCTTCGCAGTTAGGGTGCGTGCTGGAGGAGGAAGTGCTGCTCGGTGTCGACGATGTCGTCGCGCTGGCCTTCGTAGAACTAGTCACGGACGCGGCGGCGGCCTCGGTGAAGGCGGGTTCCTCGGCTTCCGTCTGCGAACCCCCGCCGAAACTGCACGAACTCACCAACAGTCCAGCGGCGGATACAAGCGCAAGAGTTGCCATACGGGTGGACACGGTGAATACCTCCAGCTATCAGACAAAGAAAAAGTTAAGTGTTAAGAAGTTGAGAGTTGCTTTGGAGTTAAGCGTTGTAATGGAGCCTACCTAGCAGATGTGACGTGCACTACTTAGTTTCTGGAAGCGCCGTTGGTTGAGCGGCGCTGGCGCTCCTTTTTCGCGAACCTCTTCTCACGCTTCTATGCTTCTTGTATGATCTGTGCGCTTGTAGACTGCGGCGGCCATCTCACTGAGGCCCATACCGATGCCCTCGCTGAGGCTCAACAGAGCGGAATCCGCGTTGAGCACTTCCGCGTCGCCTCGGTCCCCAGCCGGCAGGAGCTGAAGGCTATTGATGCGCTGGCCAGGGACATCCTTCCGGAGGACCCCACTCCATCGCTGGATAAGATTGCCGCGCAACCGGACGTGAGCCACCTCGGTGAGCCGGGGCCAGCACCCCAAAAGCAGTACTTGCGCGAGCCTTTGCGCATCGTGGTTATTGGCAGCGATGCCGCACTCAGCGCGGTGCTGACCCGTATGATGCGCGCGGATTACCTGTGGGCCGAGGTTGGGTATGTCCCCACCGGGGAGCACTCCACGGCGGCGATGAATTGGGGCCTAAAATCGAGCGAAGCCG
This sequence comes from Corynebacterium sp. HMSC068G04, assembly GCF_001814885.1. Taxonomy (NCBI): domain Bacteria; kingdom Bacillati; phylum Actinomycetota; class Actinomycetes; order Mycobacteriales; family Corynebacteriaceae; genus Corynebacterium; species Corynebacterium sp. HMSC068G04. Next base: position 7,028 of record NZ_KV818353.1, read on the forward strand.
GCCAAGGTCGCCAGGGTCCCGGCAACCAGGGAGCAGTGATGGAGGAGGCGCTCTCCTTTGCCATGACCGCGCCCGTCAAGCCGGTGCCGCTCATCCGCAATGACGCGGGCCTCGCCGTGGCGGGCTCGGCAACGATTGCGGAATGGTCGAATGAGGAGATCACCGGGGAGATCATCGTCGACGATGCCGTGCTGCTGCGCGCAGATCGTGAGAAAGATGTCTTTGGGGCAAAGCTCGTACCAATGACGGATGCGCCGGGCATCGTGGCGGCGAAGGCAGTGACGAGCTTTGAGGCGGAGGCTGCACCGCGCCGTGGGCTGTTCGTCCGCCTGCGCAAGCCTGCCCAACCGGGGCAGCTCGACCCGGCCAGCGTCGTGCAGGGCCGGGCGGTGCAGGCAGGAGGGCCGTCGCTCAGCGTCAGCGTCGATGGAGTCCGCGCTAAGCGGCCGGTCAAGCGCGTGACGTTCTACCGCCACCTGCGGGACCTACAGATCGTGCGGCCTTAGCCTGCCTCAGTTCTTCTTTGCCTGTATCAGCTGCCCTCGCCCAGCCTTAGTTTTCCTCCCAGACCTCCGGCGGGTAGGCCGGGTGTTTGGAGGTGGGCACGAGTTGTGCCACGGCCGACTCCCGCGACATGCCACACACCATGAGTAGGTCCACGATGATGGAGCGCGTCTGGGCGAGCACGGCATAAGCGGAGAGCACCGCCTCCTCGCCGGCAACCTCCATCGAACAGCGCGCCCCCAGCTGGCGCAGGCGGTTGACTATCTCCGGAATGGCTTGCGCCTCATCCACGCGGCGCTCACGTGCGGTTTGGTGGGTATAGAGGTCGGAGAGTTCCATCGTGATTTCAGCAAGTTCGTCGATGATCTCAACTTGCTCGGGGGTGGCTTGGTCGCCGTCTTCGGCGAGTACAAGCGCCCGACGCGAAAGCACGCGGGTGCCGCGGACCACGTTGTCGACGGGCGTGAGGATGCGTTCCAGGGAGCGAACCGTGCGCTGCGAGCTCCACAGGAACGGTGACAGGCGTGCGGTTTCCGCACCGCCCTTGGTGGCGTTGAGCATGTTGTTGATGTCATCCTGCGTGCCGCGCACCGCGTCGCGTGCTTCCGTGATGGTCTCAGGATCGTTTTCTTCCAGCCCCTTGGCCACGTCGGAGAGGACCAAGGAGGTAATGCCCAGGACCTTCGAGACTTCCGAGCGCCCCGCACGCAGGGGCGAGGAAGGAATCAGCACGATCATCGTGAGGCCAATGACCGCGCCGATAATGGCGTCAATGGCACGGGAGATGCCGCCCATTTCTTCCGGGGGAAGAATGGTGGCGATGAGGATGGCGGCAATAACGATTTGGTTGCTCACCAGCTGCGAACTAGTGAAGAAAGAACCGATAATCAGGGCCAACCCGATGATGATGGTCATGTGGATGGGGCCGGTCCCGAGGGCGTCGACAAGCAGCGTGCCCACCAAGACTCCTACAACACCGCCGAGGGCCATGTCCACGGCGCGCTTGAGACGGTCCCTGCCCGATAAGCCGAGGATGATGATGACGGCCATCGGGGCAAAGAAGGGCTGCGCATGGCCGAAGAAATCGTGCGCAACATAGAAGGCCAAACCCGCGCCTATCGTGCACTGGAGCATGAACACGAGCCGGTTGCGGATGCGTGTGAGGCGCGCCTTGAGGGACTTATCCACCAACCGCAGCTGCTCGCGGGTGGTCTTGCGAACACGCTTGACGGTACTCGACGAACTCGACGATGACTCTTGCGCTTCCATGACTCCGGTATTTTACGCGTTCTGGCGGCGGGTTTGGACGAACAAAGCCACCCCACGAGATTGAGGGGTGGCTTGTTGGGATGGCGCGACGCCGCTTAGCGCCGGTGGGTGCTCAGCGCCGGCATCCGGCTGGTGTGGGTTTACTTGGAAACGGTCTTGCCCACGGAGTGCAGGTCCTGGCAGGCCTCAACTACGCGGTCGGCCATGCCCTGCTCCGCCTTCTTGAGGTAGGAGCGCGGGTCGTAGACCTTCTTGTTGCCTACCTCGCCGTCGATCTTGAAGACGCCATCGTAGTTGGCGAACATGTGGCGAGCGACCGGGTTGGTGAAGGCGTACTGGGTATCGGTGTCAACGTTCATCTTGATGACGCCGTAGCGCAGTGCCTCCTCGATCTTCTCCTTCTCGGAGCCGGAGCCGCCGTGGAAGACGAAGTCGAAGGGCTGGGAGCCTTCAGCCAGGCCGAGCTTCTTCACAGCAACCTTCTGGCCCTCGTCGAGGACCTCCGGGCGCAGCTTCACGTTGCCCGGCTTGTACACGCCGTGGACGTTGCCGAAGGTAGCGGCCAGCAGGTAGCGACCCTTCTCACCGGTACCGAGGGCATCGACGGTCTTCTCAAAGTCCTCCGGGGAGGTGTAGAGGTTAGCGCCGGCCTTAGCCTCAACGCCATCCTCTTCGCCGCCGACGACGCCAATCTCAACCTCAAGGATGATGTTGGCGTTGTGGGCCTTCTCGAGGAGCTCCTGTGCGATCACGAGGTTCTCATCGATCGGGATAGCGGAGCCATCCCACATGTGGGACTGGAAGAGCGGCAACTCGCCGCGGTCAACGCGCTCCTGGGAGAAGGCGATCAGCGGACGCACGTACTCATCCAGAACTTCCTTCTGGCAGTGGTCAGTGTGCAGCGCAACGTTAATGCCGTAGTGCTGTGCAGCCTCGTGAGCGAAGGCAGCCAGTGCCTTGGCGCCGGCAACCTTGTTCTTCACGGACAGGCCGGAACCGAACTCGGCGCCGCCGGTGGAGAACTGGATGATGCCGTCGGACTCAGCCTCGGCGAAGCCGCGGAGAGCGGCGTTGATGGTTTCGGAGGAGGTGCAGTTAATTGCCGGGAATGCGAAGCCGCCCTTCTTGGCGGTATCCAGCATCTGGTTATAAACCTCAGGGGTTGCAATAGGCATGAAATTCCATCCTTTGGAGTTGCTGTGCAGTAAGCCGTGCCGTCCCACGTCCAGCGAAACAACACGTTCCAACATCCAAGTATGCCTGTAGTTGTGGTTTTCCGCCGCGAGATGCGATGTGACCTCACTTAAACGCTGCTTCGCGGGGACGGTAAGCCCCCGCCTATCTGGGGAAACGCTGCTATTTCTTGGATTCTGACTTGTACTTCACAATCCGGGTGCAGGCCTCCAACAACATCCAACCGGACAACTGAACGGACAAATCGCGCTCAGCCACGCGGATAATGCCCATCTTCTGGCTCAGTGATGAGGGGCCGAAACCGTAGTTGTGAGGCAGCTTCGCATCTGCGGTCCAATCGGAGCCGAAGATGGGCAAACCATCTACTTCGAGGCGGTGTTCCCACACGGATTCCGCCGAGGCCGTCACGAGGCGGGCAGCCAGTTTCTTGGTTGCGCGGTTGGCCGGAGAATCGCCCGGCAAGCGCACCGCTACGTCCGCGAGGTAACGGGCAAGGATGCCTTTGAACAGGCCGCCGTCGCCGTCGCCAGTCTGCCAATCGATGACGCCCGTGTACGTTGCCATGCCCGTGGCTACCGCTTGGACCAAGCCGCGGATGCGGGTGGTGTAGTCCATCATGTCTGCGGCGAGTTCGGCCTCGTGGACAGAATCGATGTCCTCCACGGAGCGCAGGCCGGTCTTCTCCCGCAGCGCCAGCACGATTTCCAGGCAGGCGCCGAGCACCACGCCCTGGCAGTAGGGGTGGATGGCGCGGACGACCTCGCGGCCATCCATGCGCATGCGGATGCCATCCATGACGAAGCCATCGTCATCGATGAGGTGGTCATAGATCCAGTCCACGATGTGGCGAGCTTCCTCAACCCGGCCCATGCGAGCCAGCATGATGGCGCCCGGCCCGTTGGAGGGGACGTTAAGGAAGGTCTCGCCCTCACGCCAGGGCAGCACGCCTACCTGCGAGTCGATACCATCGCGGATGTTGTGCTGCAGGCTGCTCAGCTTCTTGTGGGGGCGCATCTTCTTAAGCTCGCCAGCGCGGGCGATGGCCAGGGCCATCCAGGCCTTGTCGTCGTAGTAGCGGTTCTTCGTCAGTGGCTGGAGGTTGCGCACGTGGACGCCGCGGATGGTGTTGGCGATGAGCGTGCGGCGCGCCTTGGTGTTCTTGCGCAGGGCGGCGTCGACAAGACAGTCCAGGTAGTGTGCCTGCCACCAGTAATGCCAGTGGACGAAGAGTGATTCCTTGGTGGTGGGTGGCCAACTCACCACGGCAAGGTTGGTTCGGGGCAAGCCCCACACGGCTTGCGCGTGGCGCTCATTGATGGCTGTTTCCGCAAGGTCGGCGCGGTGGGACCATTTCTCTAACACTTTTGTCTCATCATTCTCACAATGTGAATTCGTTACCTAGATGTAAACACAGTGCGCGGGATCTCACCAAGCTTTTGATAAATCCGCATGCTGCCGAATCCATGCATGCATGGCAATGCCCGCGGCCACGCCCGCGTTGATGGAGCGAGTAGAACCAAATTGCGCGATGGAGCACGTCATTACTGCTGCATCCTGGGCCTCCGGGCTAACCCCCGGGCCTTCCTGCCCGAAGAGGAGCAAGCAGCGCTCGGGCAGCTCCGCGGTTTCTAGGGGCACACACCCGGGGGTGTTATCGATGGCCACGACGGTCAGGTCTTGGTCCGCCGCCCAGGCCATCAACTCGTTCACGTCCGCATGGTGCATGAGGTGTTGGTACCTGTCGGTGACCATGGCACCGCGCCGGTTCCAGCGGCGCCGGCCCACGATGTGGACGGTGTCGACGGCAAAGGCGTTGGCGGTGCGCACCACCGTGCCGATGTTGGCATCGTTCTCGAAATTCTCGATGGCGATGTGCAGGGCATGTCGGCGGGTGTCGATATCCTCCCGGATCGCCTCGCGCGTCCAGTAGCGGTAGGCGTCGACGACATTGCGGCGGTCCCCCTCCGCGAGAAGCTCAGGATCGTATTTCTCCGCTTCGGGGCCTTCGGGCAGCGGGCCTTCCCAGGGGCCGACGCCGTGGCGGCCCTCATTCCATTCGGTGGGACCTTTGGCCTCCGCCTCTTCCTCGGGATTAGGCAAGGTCAAGGTCCTCGAGGCCCAGCAGGTAACGGTATTCCAAGCCCTCGGCGGCGATGGCTGCGCCGGCGTCGGTGTTGCGGTCCACCACGGTGGCCACGCCGACGACCTCGGCGCCGGCCTTGCGCAGCGCCTTCACGGCGGTCAGTGGGGAGTTACCGGTCGTGGTGGTGTCCTCCACAACGAGCACCTTCTGGCCGTCGACGTTGAAGCCCTCAATCTGGCGCTGCATACCGTGCTTCTTGGCTTCCTTGCGGACAACGAAGGCGTCGATGTCGCGGCCATCGGCGTGCATGATGGACAGCGCGACTGGGTCCGCGCCCATGGTCAGGCCACCGGCGGCGGCGTAGTCCCAGTCGGCGGTGAGCTCGCGGAGCAGCGAGCCGATGAGGCGCGAGGCCTCGTGCTGCAGGGTGGCGCGGCGCAGGTCCACGTAGTAGTCGGCCTCCTTGCCGGAGGACAACGTGACCTTGCCGTGGACGACGGCCAGCTCCTTCACCAGTTCTGCTAGACGTTGCTTCTTCTGCTGATCCAGGCTCATCGCTCGCTCCTTAAAATCTGTGGCTGTTTGGCCTTCAAAAATCCGCCCTGTAGTTTACCCTCTTCCCGCACGGTTGCCCGCGACTAGTGCTGGTGCCCGGCTGCGGCACCTGGCGGCGACACTTGGCTGTGGTGGCGGGCTGGCGGGCCTAGTCGAAGATGGACGAGCCACCGTCGAAGCGGCGCGGCAGGCGGGCCTGGTTGTCCTCCGGGGTGGGGGGTTCGCGGCCATCGGCAATCGCATCCACTTCATCCGCGCCCAGGCTGGAGTGGTCAATGGTGCCGCGCGCCTCGCTGGTGCTGCGGCTCGGCATGACAACCGGTTCGGTAGGGCGCTGGATGGTGGGCGCATCGTGGGAATCATCGCGGTCCGGGACAGCGGTAGGCCCGGTAGGTTCGGGCTGTGGGGGCTGCGGGATGTCGCGGCTCGGGTCGAGTTCATCGACGCGCAGGACCTGTGTCGCCTCAGAGCGCGGTGGAAGGACGCGGGCGGCATCAGCCAGCAGGGCTAGCGGTTCCAGCAACTCTTCCCACTCCGCGCTGCGGGCGTGCTTGGTGGTTTGGGCAAGAACCCACTCCCCTTCCATCCACACCGCGGTCACTGCGGTGGGTAGGCGGTGTAGCGCCGCGCTGACGCGGGGATCGATAAGACGCTGGCCCACGCCGGCATCGGAGGCAAAGACTTCAAACCCTTCCTCCTCACGCACGTACACGAGATCCTCGGACGAGTTGTCCACTGTCTCCCCTGCCCGGCGGAAATCCACCACGATGTCCGAGGCCGCACCGGTGCGCATGGCCATAACCGGGATAGTTCCCATATCGAAAAGGAGGGTCTCGTGGCCGCGGAAGTTTCCGGCCACGATGTCCCTGGGCTCCTGGCCGCGGGCGGCCGCGCCGCGGCTCCACTCATCCGCCAGGTAGGAATCATGCTTGGCGTACTCCCAGCCGCGCTGCTGGCCAAAGGCCTTGCGCTCGCGGCGGGCGCTGCCCGGCACGAAGTACTTGGCGCGCTCCGCACGCTCCGCGAAGCTGGGCGCTGCAGCCTGCGGTTCGGTGAAATCCTCGGGCTCAGCAACGGGTTCGTCGGAAGGTTCGGGGTTGTGCTCGACAACGGGTTCCGGCTCTGCGGTGAACTCTGGTTCCTGAACGACCTCGGGCTCCGGGTTGGAGGCGACGGGCTCGGCGTCGTGCGTTGCGTCGGCAGCGGCGGAATCAGCAACGCCGTCGGCGACGGATTCAGGCGCGGCGGTGTCGACTGCCGCGTCGTCAGCCGTATCGGCAACGGCGTTGTCAGCGGGGTCGCCGGCAGAGAGAGCGGCGCGCTGGCGCTGGTCCAGCCAGAGCACGATGAGGCCAGCCGCGAGCGCGACGGCGGCGAGGGATAAGAGTACGAAAGGCATCACTGATCGACTCTAATCGCCCGGCGCGCCCGATCCGCGCTGACGCGCTGGTCACGCACAGGTTTGGGCGCGCACAACTGGGTGGCGGGTGCGACTGTTAGACGTGCTCGCGGTCGCCGCGTTCCACTGGGTTCTTCGGGTTGGCTGACCACTGCGACCAGCCACCCACGAAGTGGCGCAGGCCGGTAAAGCCCACGTACTCCAGCACGGCGATGGTGAGTGCGGAGTGGTTGCCGGAGCCGGAGTAGATGATGGCGCCGTCCACGTTCTCCTTGGTCACGCCGTGGTCGTCGAGGATCTCCAGGATCTCCTCCTTGGACTTCCACACGGTGATGTCCTCCGTGTGGAAGAGGCGCTCCGGAAGGTTAACCGCGCCTGGGATGTGGCCGGCCTTCAAGTCGAGGTTCTCGCGGCGGCCGGCGAAGCGGTTGCGCGTGCGAACGTCGAGAAGCAGGCCCTCGTGTTCCTTGACCTCATCGATGGTGACCGTGGGCATCGACCCCGGCGTCACTTTAAGGTTTGAGGTCATGCCCAGGTTGCCCGGGCCGGTGAGCGTGGGCATCGCCTGGGCGCGCCAGTTGGACAGGCCACCGTCGAGAATGCGGACGTTGCGGATGCCCGCCCAACGCAGTGTCCACCACGCGCGGCCGGCAAAGAGTCCGCGGCCCTCGTCGTAGACCACGACTTCGCTATCCTCACGCAGGCCCCAGTGATCGATCCACTCTTGAATCTTCTCGGGCTTTGGGAGGGGGTTGCGCCCGGCCTTGGAGCCGGGCAGGCCCACGAAGGCGGAGGCGGCGTCGGCATACTGGGCGGTCGGAATGTGCAGGGAGGAAAACTGATTGAAGGCCTCGCCTTCCCCTGGTGCCCAGAGGGAGGCAAGGATGGTTGTCTTGTCACCGCGGTAAATCTTCTCACTTAGCTCGTGAGGGGAGACCAAAATGCTCATGTCCCAGATCATAGGGGCATGAGCGGGTGGTGGCGACCGGTGAGCGCGGTGAGCGCGGTGAGCACTAATCGTGCTCACCGGTTTAGGCGGATTAAGCTGTGCGGGCAGCTAGCTCGAGGTGCTCGCCACCGTCGGCGACGTCGACGTGCACGGTATCGCCGTCCACGATGTCACCGGCCAGCAGCTTCTTGGCCAGCTGGTCACCGATGGCCTGCTGGATCAGGCGGCGCAGCGGGCGGGCACCGTAGGCCGGGTCATAGCCGCGCTCGGCCAGCCACAGCTTGGCGGCGTCGGAGACCTGCAGCGTCAGGCGGCGGCCGGACAGGCGCTCGGCCAGGCCCTTGAGCTGGATGTCCACGATGCCAGAGAGCAGATCCGAGGTGAGCGGCTCGAACATCACGACATCATCGAGGCGGTTGATGAACTCCGGCTTGAAGCTGCGCTTGACCGCCTCCATGACCTCTTCCTTGGTACCGCCGGCACCCAGGTTCGAGGTCAGGATGATGACCGTGTTGCGGAAATCCACGGTGCGGCCCTGGCCATCGGTCAGGCGGCCCTCATCGAGCACCTGGAGCAGCACGTCGAAGACATCCGGGTGGGCCTTCTCGACTTCGTCGAAAAGCACCAGCGTGTACGGGCGGCGACGAACCGCCTCCGTGAGCTGGCCGCCGGCGTCGTAGCCCACGTATCCCGGAGGGGCACCGACGAGGCGGGCGACGGAGTGCTTCTCACCGAACTCGGACATGTCGATGCGGACCATCGCGGATTCATCGTCGAAGAGGAAGTCCGCCAGAGCCTTTGCCAGCTCCGTCTTACCTACGCCGGTCGGGCCGAGGAAGAGGAAGGAACCGGTCGGACGGTTCGGGTCAGCCACACCGGCACGCGCGCGACGAACGGCGTCGGACACCGCGGTGACGGCTTCCTTCTGGCCTACCACGCGCTCACCCAACACAGATTCCATGTTGAGCAGCTTCTCAGTCTCTCCCTGCAGCATCTTGCCGGCCGGGATGCCGGTCCAGGCGGAGACGACCTCCGCGATGGTGTCCGGGGTGACCTCCTCGCTGAGCATGGTGTTGTGCTGCTGCGCGGCCTTCTCCTCGGCGGCAGCCAGGTCCTTCTCCAGCGGCGGAATCTTGCCGTAGTTGATCTCGGAGGCCAGGGCTAGGTCACCATCGCGCTCCGCAATCTCTGCCTGGCGGCGCAGATCCTCCAGCTGTTCCTTGATGGTCTGCACGTCATCGATGGCCTTCTTCTCATTGGCCCAGCGGGCCTTGAGCTCACCGAGCTTTTCGCGCTCATCCGCCAGCTCCTGCTGGAGGGCGGTCAGGCGGTCCTTCGAGGCGGCGTCCGACTCCTTCTTCAGAGCCAGCTCCTCAATTTCGAGGCGGCGCACGATGCGCTCCAGCTCATCAATCTCCTGCGGGGAGGAGTCAATCTCCATGCGCAGGCGGGAGCCAGCCTCATCGACTAGGTCGATGGCCTTATCCGGCAGGAAGCGGTTGGTGATGTAGCGGTGCGAGAGCTCCGCGGCAGACACCAAGGCCGAGTCCTGGATGCGCACACCGTGGTGCACCTCGTAGCGCTCCTTGAGGCCACGGAGGATACCGATGGTGTCCTCGACGGAAGGCTCAGCGGCGTAGACCTGCTGGAAACGGCGCTCCAAGGCGGCGTCCTTCTCGATGTACTTGCGGTACTCGTCGAGGGTGGTAGCGCCAACCAAGCGGAGCTCGCCGCGGGCCAGCATAGGCTTAATCATGTTGCCGGCGTCCATCGAGCCTTCGCCCGATGCACCGGCACCCACGATGGTGTGCAGCTCATCGATGAAGGTGATGATCTGTCCATCGGAAGCCTTAATCTCATCGAGGACGGCCTTGAGGCGCTCCTCGAACTCGCCGCGGTACTTCGCGCCGGCGACCATGGAGCCAAGGTCCAGGCTCAGCAGTGTCTTGCCCTTGAGGGATTCCGGGACGTCACCGGCCACAATGCGGCGGGCCAAGCCCTCCACGATGGCGGTCTTACCCACGCCGGGCTCACCGATGAGCACCGGGTTATTCTTCGTGCGGCGGCTGAGCACCTGGACCACGCGGCGGATCTCCTGATCGCGGCCGATCACCGGGTCAATCTTGCCCTCGCGGGCACGGGCGGTGAGGTCCGTGGCGTACTTCTCCAGGGCCTGGAACTGTTCCTCGGGGTTCTCCGAGGTCACCTTGGCCGCACCGCGCACGGAGGGGAAAGCGCCCTTGAGCGCGTCGTAGGTAGCGCCGCGGGAGGTCAACAGTTCGGCGGCATCCGACTTGGAGCCCGCAATAGCCGCGAGCAGGACCTCGGTGGAGACGTACTCATCGCCGAGCTCACCGGCCAGCTCCTGGGCGCGGGTGAGGACGTTGAGGGCGTCGCGGTTAAAGTTCGGGTTCGCCATGTTGGCGCCCTCGGCCTTCGGGAGGGCGTCGATAAGCTGGCGCGCCTCCTTCAACACCGTCTCCGGGTCCACACCGGTGGCCTTGAGCACCGGGGCGGCAATGCCGTCCTTCTGCTCGAGGATGGCTGCTAAGAGGTGTGCCGGGCGGATGTCCGGGTTACCGTTGGCGGAGGCCGTCTGCAGCGCTTGCTGCAGGGCCTCCTGAGTTTTAGTGGTGGGGTTAAAAGAACTCATTGTTGTGTTTCTCCGTTTCTACTATTTATCCAAACCTCCCTGCGGCTACGGCAGGGAAGGAAGCTTCACTGTCTATAACGCTACAGAACTTGAGTCTGTTCCACTCAACTAGAACTTTTTTAAATCTTTCACCCCGCCGGATTGAGCGCGGGACGCTCAAGTCTACGGTGTGCGTCTTTACACCACTTAGGTCATGGGCGGGTAAGCAACGCCATTCTTGGCACTGCCATCTGGTGGTTTTCTGCGGTGGGGTGGGATTGTTGCGCACTAAAATGCGCCTACGTCCGGAGGGCGTTCCGCACAAGGCATCTGGCAAACGGCATCTTTGGGTCTAAAAACGCCATCTGCCATGCGTAAATGGCGTTTTTGGCCGTGAAAACGCCTTATGACTGATGCCTTTTGCCAGACGCCTTTTGGCGGATGCCTCCAGCACGCCGATGGAGGTACGCAGACGTTGCGCTGTGTGGTTTTCTGCGCGGCGCGGATTGCTGTGGATTGCCCGCGGTGCCAGTGGGCGGGGCTAGGGGTTAGCTACTGCCGCTTCCTGGGGAAGGCCGTACTTAAACGATGCTAGGACGACGGCCGCCACGGAGTAGTAGAGCGACCACTTCTCGTCGAGGTCGATGTTGCGGAATTCACCTACCGAGGCCAGGTGGCACATGCCGTCGGCCCCGCCCCACAGGATGAAGTTCTTAATGTAGACCAGGCGGTCTTCCGGCTCGTGCCCGGCTTCCCGCAGGGCCTCACGGGCAAAACGCATCAGCAGCGCGAAGGACTCGCTCATCTGCGTCTGTTCCTCGCCGTCCTCACTCAGCGGGACCACGGAGCCAGACGCTGCACCGATGCAGGCGCTGTAGCGCTCTGGATGCTCCACCGCGTAATGAAAATAGGCCACCGCCACGCACAGGAGCTTATCGACGGCCGAGGCCCCCTCCGGCAGCCGCTCCAAAAGGTAGAGGATGCCGTCCACGAGTTCACGGTCGGTCTCCTGCTCGACGGTTTCACGTAGAACGAAGTCATTGTCCGCCAGAGAGGCGACGAAAACATCAGAAACACCGAAGTATTCGGCGACGTTCTCGATGGTCACCGACTGCATGCCAACCCACGCCGCCAGCTGGATGGCGCGCTCCACGACGGCTGCGCGGGCCTGCTCCGCGGGAAGCTCTGTCAGATCCTCGATGGCGGTAATATCCAGGGAAAGGTCCCGGTCCGGCGTGAAGCCACTCAGCAGTGCGCGGTACTCCTGCATCGGGTGGCGCAGATCGGGAAGCTCCAACGTCTCGGCCGTCATGAACAGGGTTCCAATGAGCGCCTTGCACACCTCGCGCAGGTTGAAGCGCCGCACCACCGAATGCTGGTGCCGCAGCACGCCAAGGACGCTCAAGTGGGCCATGCCGTGGACGGTGGCCCAGCTAGCAACGCTCAACTTTGCCAAGGTCTGGGGGCACACATCCGGCCCGACCTCAAGCTGTGCATCGTCCGCGATGAGCGCGATGTTGTCATAAATCAGATCCAGCGCGCGGTTGCCCGATCTGTTTCCCTGCAGGAGGGACTGCCACTCATCCTCAAAGACGCAGCCCTTCTGCTCAAACAGGTAGCGAAAAAGCTCCGGTTCGCGCTCGGCGTACTCATAGTAGGCCTCCGTGAAGGTGGTCAGCTTGGTAAAAAGATCGGCGTAGCCAGGAGCGGCGTCGAGCGTCTCCTCCAAAAACTTGACCTTGCGCTCGGAGGCATAGCCCGGGATGGCGGCAACGATCTGCTCACGATCCGAGAATTCCGCGCGAACCTCGGCGGGAGTAACCTCCGCGAGCCTCGCCACCGACTCCACGGTAATTGCCTCATCACCCTGCGCGGCGCCAATGTGAAGAGCAGACTCGAGGATGACCTCACGAGGTGAGTCTTCATAAAGAAAATACATATGGATTCCTAAGCCTGCGCACACTGAAGGAAAGAAAAAAGAGAGGCTGCGAGAGCGCCACACTGACAGCTTCCTGAATTTTAGCCTCTTTCTTCTCACAAGAGCAATGCAAGATGAAATTCATTTCGCACTACTACTCAGGACTTGCTTAAGACGAGAAAACCCTCAAGCCATAAGGCTGAGGGTTTTCACGTGCTAGCAGGTCAGCGTCTACTTCGATGAGCCGACGTGACCGATGCCTTCTTTGAAGATGGTGCCGCGCGGCGGCATCATGCCGCTGAACTTGAACACGATATAGATAGCTACCGCGATGCCCAGGGAGATCCAGCCGAAGCCGGCGGTAAAACCGTACATCACCGACAGCGGCGCGATGATGGTCCAGGAGATCTCGAAGGGGCCGAAGCCAATGTAGGCCATGCCGTACTCCGACAGTGTGCCGGACTTGAGCTTCGGGTCCACGATCTTGAGGATCGCAATGCCGGTAGCCACCGTAGCCGTGGCCCAGCCCCAGCCGAAGATACCGCGCTCGATCCAGCGCTCGCCGAAGAACTCGGCGGGGAACCACATGAGGAAGAATGCGCAGTAAATGGTGCCCAAGACGAAGAGCAGGAGAAGAGCCTGCCAGTAGGCGGCCACGGCGGCCGGCACAATGGCGGCCACGCCGAAGGCAATGAGGTAGTCGGTTGCCGCACCGGACACCGAGCTCACCGTGTCCTTATCCAGGTAATCCTTGGCGCCCACCATGTTCATCACTGCACGGAAGAGCAGGCCCACAACCATGGACATAGCGAACAGCGGGATGGAGACGTTCTCCCACACGGAGGCGATCCCTTTGTTAATGCCATAGGCGGTCATCACGGTCAGGGCGATGAATCCCACGTGGAGGGTGATGGGCTCGATGGCGGAGGGGTTCGTCGTAGCGCGGCCCAGCGAGGGGCGATCCTCCAGGCGCGAGATGTAGCCGCGGCGCAGTTCCTCCGGAAGCTCCTTCGGAACGTGGGAGACCTTGCCCTTACGAATACCCCAGTTACCGGCGACGATACCGCCAATGATGGCGGCCAGCGTACCCACGGTCGCGGAGGTAAAGCCTAGGGAGGCTGCGGCATCTGCACCCACGCCTTCCAGGGCACTGCCAACAGCCGCCGCGGTACCGAAGCCACCCGTGAAGCCGACGGGCAGCATCATGCCGAACCAGTCCGGGGTGTCGAAGGCCGGCTTGAACAGGAGAAGCCCCAAAACAATGAACAGGCCCCACTGGCCGGTGAACATCATGGTGGAGTAGCCCCACATATTGCGGGCACCCTTGCCCATGTTGCCGCCCATCTCCATAGAGTAGGCCATGGAGGCGAAGACTACGGCGATGAGCAGCGAGGTGTAATCACCAAGATTGTCGGAGAAACCGATCCAGCCCAGGACGTTGGGGCCGAAGAGCAGGCCGAGCAGGCCGGCGGTGATGGGTGCAGGCAGCAGCAAATCCTGGAATACGAATTTAATCTGGTGGCGCAAAACGTTGCCGATAACCATGAGCAAAGAAATCCAGCCCACGTCTGTCATGATTGTGAACGCAGAGAATTCTTCCATGCGAAAACTTCCTTCCATGCCGCCCATGGCGGCGTCCTTGAGACGAGACTCACCCTCTTTCGGGAAATGATCCGTTGATTACACTACAACTCCCTTCCCGCTTTTCCACCCCTGGCATATAACCCTAGGGTGATGTAGCTCTACCCCCAGGGGCTAGGATGGGCGGGCATGAGGGAACTGGGTGAGCACCTACGCAACCACGCGGAAGACTATCGCGATGCAGTACACAGGCACTTTTTCGCCACCGTGGCCGAGTCCCGCCAAGTCTTTGCCCTGTCGATGAAGGACACACACCCCTCCATGGCCCCGGCGCTGGCGTGGGTGCTGGAGAATGTGGAGGGCGATGAGGTACAGGGGGACGTCGCTCAGCGCCTGGCACGCATGGGCCGTGATCATCGCCGCCACGGTTTTCCCCCTGAGGTCTATCCGAAATTCGAGGCATCGCTCGTTCACGGGCTGGAGGTTCTGGGGCTTACCCCGTACCAGCACGACGTCGCCACGCGCACCATTTCCCAGGTGTGCTCCATCATGCGCACCGCCGCACAGGAGGCGGACTCGGATGGTGATCCCCCTGCCCACAGCGCCCAGGTGGTGGCTGTTGACAAGCCGAACCGGCGCACCGCGGTGGTCCGGTTGGAATCGGGCGTGGCGCTGGATTACCGCGCAGGGCAGCACGTTCCGGTGACGTCTCAGCTCACGCCCGGCACTTGGCGTCCACTGACCCCGGCGGCACCCCCGGAGGGGTCGGGGCAGCTGATATTCCACCTCGCGCTGGCCGGTGAGGCCTCCTCCATGCTGGCCAAGGCGCAGCCGGGCGATTGGTGGACGCTGGGCGCGCCCGCTGGTGAGCCGCCGCGGCTGGATGACACTACGACACTGATTTCCTTCGGTACCGGCTGGGCGGGCGCGCGGGCGCTGCTTCTCGACGGCCTAGCGAACAACCTTCCCACCGGGCTCCAGGTCTATGCCGTGGCTCCTTCGCCGGGCGAGCACTATGACACGGAATTCCAGGCTAACCTGCAGGCTGTGGCTCCAGGCCTGCAGCTGCGCCACATCGTCCGGGATGGCCAGGACCCCTGGCTACTCGGCGCACAACCGGCCGCCGCAGGCTTCGATCCCGTGGTGGCCAAGGAGCCGATGGAACCGGTGCTCGCTGAGGGAACTGACCGCCGCTTCGTGCTCATCGGCCCGGCCGACCGCGTCGAGCTAGCCCAGGCGGCTCTGCTTTCGGGCGGCGTTGCAGAGGAAGCAATCACCACCGATAGTTGGCAGCGCGGCCACGAGTGGGCGGCCTCCGCTGCGGAGCTCGACGGCTGGGGCGATGACTGGGAAGCCTGGGCGGCGTGGAAGAAATCCCAGTGGGCATAGGCGCTCAAAACGCCTATGTGTGCAAACGGTGCTTAGGCGCTTAGGCGTCCAAGACGGGGAGGGACTGGCGGACCTTTACCACGGTGTCTGGGTCCACCTCGCCGTAGAGAATTTCCGGCTCGTAGCCGGCCTCGGCACGGCGCGTGCCGTCCGGTGTCACGAGGACGGAATGCCCGATACCAGTCGGCCCGGAGGCCTGCCCAGCCTTGGCCTCGCCGCCGGGGCGCGCCTGGCCGGCGGCCAGGATGAACGTCGTGGAATCGAGCGCCCGCGCTGCGCTGAGCAGGCGCCACTGTTCCAGCTTGCCCGGGCCATCCGCCCAGCTGGTGGGCACGACGATGAGCTGGGCGCCCCGGCGGGCGAGTTCCTTGAACTGCTCAGGGAAGCGGATGTCATAACAGGTGGCCACGCCCACGGTGAGGTCACCGGCCTCGAAGGTAACGAGTGATTCGCCCGGCCGGACGGTATCGGATTCCTTGTATTTGAAGGCATCGTAGGTGTGGATTTTCTCGTAGCCGCTGAGGACTCCGGGCCCGGCGATGAGCGCGACGTTGGCCACGCGGTTGATGGTTTTCTCACCGCGCTCGACGGTATCCGCCGGGGCGAACATTCCCAGGACCACGTACACGCCGAGTTCTTCCGCTAGGGCGCGCACCGCGGTGGCGGTGGGGCCATCGAGCCCCTCCGCGTTCGTATCGAGGCGTCCGGAGTCGAAGCTTTGGGTGGTAGCTTCCGGCAGGACGATGAGCTGCGCGCCGTTATCCGCGGCTTCCCGGATCTTGTCGAGTGCTACGGCGAGGTTCTTTTCAACGTCCCCGGTGCTGGTCAATTGAACTGCTGCTACCTTCATGCGGCCCACGGTAGACGAGCCCGGACTAGTTATCCACAGATTTCGCGGATTCAGTGCCGCAGTCCTTTACTGCGGGTGGGCTGCTGGCGCAGTCTCAATGCTATGAACCATCTCGCCATTGACCGCGGTGCCCGCCAGCAGATCCGCTCCCTCTTCGACCATTCCTCCCCCACCGCTTTGCCCTCCGTGCGGCAGCCTCCCCGGACCGCACGTGCCTTGGAGATCCTCGGCGCGCGGTGGGAGGAGTCACGAAGGCTCAGCGAGAGTGCGCGGCGAGCACAATTGGAGGAGCTGGACCGCTTCGTGGGTGTGGCCCAGGATGTCGATGTGGAGCTTTCTTCTTTCTTGGGAGACACCCAATGAGCGCAGCAGCGACATTGCGTGCGGAAGCTTACCGTTTGGAGGATTACGCCGTTGAGCTGTCCCGATATATCGATGCCTCGCACCATTATTGGGTAGCTCTATCGATATCCGGGGCGGCCGCGGACGCAGCGCGCGGCACCCTCCACAGCGCCACCGATGCACTGCGGGGGCCGGCGCAGCAGATGCGCGTGGCGGCACACATCGTGAGCCTTTATGCGCCGTTGATGGAGCGGATTGAGCAGCTGCGCGCCCGAGCCCTTCGGCTCGCTGCGGTTCCCGCTCTTGCGGAGCCCGTCAGCGCGGTGCTGGGGCACCTCGACACGCTGGCCGATGCCCTCGACTGGGCCTGCGCCCGTCAGCTGAGCGCCTTGTGCACCCCGGAGCTGGGTGAGCCGCCGACCCGCCTGGAGGATTTCAGCGAGCTATCCCTTGCGGAGTTGCATGAGGTCCAGCTGACCATGGCCAGCGAGGAGGTCCGCTCCCTGATTGCAGCTAATCCGGACCTCACCGTGCTGGAGGCCAGTCCCGGGCGGCTGGTGGTGCTCGTCGACCCAGAGAATATCGGCACGCATGCGGCCCAAGTCAGCACGTTTGTGGGCGGGGTTGGCTCCTCCGAGCCTGGTAGCTGGGCCACCGCAGTGGAGCGCGCCCGCGCCATCGCCCGCGCCACGCATGGGCCCGCCGTGGCATGGATTGGCTATGCTGCTCCCTCGTCGCTGTCCCGCGCGGCACACGAGGAGCCGGCGCGCCGCGGCGCTGTCGAACTCATCCGCTTCCAGCGCGCCCTGCGGCAACGCTTCCCTGGTGCCCAGCACATGGTGATCGGCTACTCCTATGGTTCCGTGGTGGCGGGCAAGGCTGCGCAGCAGGACTATGTTGCGGATGACGTCGTACTCGTCGGCAGCCCGGGCGCCTCCGTGGCTCACGCCTCGCAACTGCACGGCCGGGTTTGGAGCGCACGCAACGCCGAGGATCCGATCGCCGCAACCACCGGACCGCGCGGCGGCATCCACGGCCCAGATCCTTCCTCCCCTGCCTTCGGCGCCACCGCGGTGCCGGGCGCGAGCGGGCTACCGGGCGATCATGGCTCCTATTGGAAAGACCCCGCATTTCTGCGGGGTCTGGGGGTCATAGCCAGCAGATATTAGAACAGGCCGGCCTGCTCCTCAGAGTAGGACACCAGCATGTTCTTGGTCTCCTGGTAGTGAGCGAGCATCATGAGGTGGTTCTCGCGGCCGATGCCGGATTCCTTGTAGCCACCGAACGCACTGTGGGCGGGGTACACGTGGTAGTGGTTGACCCACACGCGGCCGGCCTGGATTTCGCGGCCGGCGCGGTAGCAGGTGTTCTGATGGCGCGACCACACACCGGCGCCGAGGCCGAAGTTGGTGTCGTTGGCAATCTGGATGGCTTCCTCGAAGTCCTTGAATGTAGCCACGGAGAGCACCGGACCGAAGATTTCCTCGCGGAAGATGCGCATGTCATTGGTTCCACGGAAGACGGTCGGCTCAATGTAGTAGCCGTTCTCCAAGCCTTCCACCTTGTTCACGTGGCCACCGATGAGGGTTTCCGCGCCTTCCTTCGGGCCGATCTCGAGGTATTCGGTGATCTTGTCCATCTGCTCCTGGGATGCCTGCGCGCCCATCATCGTTTCGGTATCGAGCGGGTGACCGATCTTGATCTTCTTCACACGCTCCACGGCCATCTCCAGGAACTTATCCGCGATGTCCTCGTGGATCAGCGCGCGCGATGGGCAGGTGCAGACCTCGCCTTGGTTGAGGGCGAACATGACGAAGCCCTCGACGCACTTCTCCAGGTAGGCATCGTCCTTGTCCATGATGTCCGCGAAGAAGATAGACGGCGACTTGCCGCCGAGTTCCAGGGTGACCGGGATGACCTTGTCCGCAGCGGCCTTGTTGATGATCTTGCCCACCGGGGTGGAGCCGGTGAAGGCAATCTTGGCGATGCGGTCCGAGGTGGACAACGCCACGCCCGCTTCCTCACCAATGCCGTTGACGATGTTGAGCACGCCCTTCGGCAGGAGGTCCTCGATGATCTCAATGAGCAGCAGGATGGAGGTCGGGGTCTGCTCGGCGGGCTTCATCACGATGGTGTTGCCCGCAGCCAGCGCCGGCGCGATCTTCCACGCCGCCATGAGCAGCGGGAAGTTCCACGGGATGATCTGGCCCACAACACCCAGCGGCTCGTGGAAGTGGTAGGCCACGGTGTCCTGGTCAATCTGCGACAGACGGCCCTCCTGCGCACGGATGGCGCCGGCGAAGTAGCGGAAGTGGTCGACCGCCAGCGGGATGTCGGCGGCGAGGGTCTCGCGCACGGCCTTGCCGTTCTCCCAGGTCTCCGCGACGGCGATCTTTTCCAAGTTCTCCTCGATGCGGTCCGCAATGCGGTGCAGCAGAAGCGCGCGCTCTGCCGGGGTGGTCTTGCCGAAGGTCTCGAAAGCCTTCTCCGCGGCATCGATGGCCAAGTTGATATCGGCTTCCTTGCCGCGGGCCACCTGGCAGAAAACCTCACCGGTCACCGGGGTGATGTTGTCCATGTACTCGCCGTCGACCGGCGGTACCCACTCGCCGCCGATGTAGTTGTCGTAGCGCTCGCGGAAGTTGACGATGGCATCAGGGGTGCCTGGGTTTGCGTACAAAGTCATAAGCCTAGTGCCTTTCTCGTGGATTCAGTACCGTCACGGTGGCCGCCCGCACAAACGCATCTACACGTGACGGTCGACACAACGCTGGACGCGAGTGTAGCTATAAGTATTGCCAAATTCACGTTTTTAATGAGGAAAGCTTTTCTTCAGGGCACCTGTTCCCAAACGGCCCCAAACCTACTGCCCAAAGGTGCCTATCTGACAAAGTTCGAAGGCCTGCCGCAAATTTGGGCACGATCTTTGGCAACAACGGCACTTCTTAAGCTTTTAAGCGAAGAGCACGCGGTCTTAGGCCGGGCAGAGCAGGCTGGCTCTAAAACGAAAAGAACCCCCTCACAGGAGGGGGAAGTGCCTAGCTGCCGCGGCGGCGGTTGCGCCGCGGCGTCCACATCACCACGGAGGTAGAACGCGGTACGTGAACCAGCTCGCCGCGCGAAGGTCGCGCCTGGCTGCGCAGGCGGTCGACCTCCGCCTGCAGCTCATCGCGCTCGGCCGCGAGGCGGTCCCGTTCCGCAGTCAGCTCGATGATGGATTTAATGCCGGCCAGATTCACGCCATCATCTTGCGAGAGCGTCTGAATCTTGCGCAAGAGCTCGATGTCGCTCTCGGAATAGCGGCGCCCACCCCCGGAGGTGCGGGCTGGGGAGACCAGCCCCATCCGGTCATAGGTGCGCAATGTTTGAGCGTGCATGCCGGAAAGTTCCGCGGCAACAGAGATGACGTACATCGCCTTGGGCTGAGCCGCATCGGTTCGATTTGTGTCGTCCTTGCTCATCTCACACCTCCTACTAGCGCGTCACCGTGTTGCCGGCCCAGCCGGCACGCGGATCAAATCCGGAGTCCTTCTCCGCCTGCGCGTAATTGCGCAGCGCCGAGGAGGCAGCAGCATCCAGGGTGGAGGGCACCGTAACTTGTACGGTCACCATGAGGTCACCGGCCTTGCCGCCGCGCTTGGCCACACCGCGGCCCTTCACGCGCAACGTGCGGCCATCGGGCGTGCCTGCGGGCACCTTCACGCGTACGGGTGAATCGAGGGTCGGCACCGTAATGGTGTCGCCCAAGGCCAGCTCCGCGAAGGAGACGGGGACGGTGACGTGCAGGTCATCGCCCTCCCGGGTGAAGACCTTGTCGGGCTTTACCGTGACCGCCACGAAGAGGTCACCAGACGGCGTGCCATTCGGGCCCGCTTCGCCCTGACCAGCAAGGCGTACCTTCTGGCCATCGATCACGCCTGCGGGGATGCGCACCGTGATGGAGCGGGTGCGGTGCACCGTTCCGGAACCGGAACAATCAGCGCACGGATCCTCGGCGCGCTGGCCGGTGCCGTCACAGTCCGTGCACGGCGCCGAGAAACCGAAGGTACCGCGCTGCTCAGAGGTGAAACCGGTGCCATTGCACGTCGAGCACGTCGACAGCTTGCCACTCTTCGAACCGGAGCCATGGCACGTGGTGCAGGGAGCTTCGCCGCTGAGCTGCAGCGGAATGGTAGTTCCCTTCGCCGCCTCGCGGAAGTCGAGGGTTATTTGTGTTTCGACGTCGGCCCCCCGCGACGGCCGAGCTGTGTGGCCAGCACCACCGCCGCGGTTGAAAACGCCACCGAAGATATCCCCAAGACCGCCGCCTTGAGACGCTCCTCGAGCGGATCCTCCGAAGATGTCCGAGATGTCGAATTCTTGCGCACCCGGTCCACCCATGTGCGTGGATCGAAACCCGCCGGGAAACCCGGCGCCTCCTCTCCGTCCAAAGCCACCGCCGCGCATCATGGCCTTGAACTGGTCATAGTCCTTGCGGGTCGCTTTATCTGAGAGCACGTCATAGGCCTCAGCCACCTGCTTGAATTTCTCCGCCGCCGCGGGGTTATCCGGGTTGGCATCGGGGTGGTTCTGGCGGGCCAGCTTGCGGTAAGCGTGCTTAATCTCTTCGGCGGTAGCGGATGAGGAGACCCCCAGATCCGCGTAATAATCCTTGTCTGCCCATTCTGGCTTAGCGTTCACTGGGCATCTCCTCCTTTCAGGAGAGTCGATTCATGGTTGGGTTTTAAGATTTTTTGCTAAGTAAAAAGCTAACTAAGTAGAGAAAAGAAGAGTGGCGCCAAGGAACATTGAGCCCTGACGCCACCTGCAATACCTATTCTGCGTTGTCCGAGCTATCCGGACTCTCAGCGGTATCGGCTGACTCTGCAGGGTCGGCGATAATCACCATGGCGGTGCGCACAACGCGCTCCCCCACCGTGTAGCCGCGGCGCAGAACCGTGCCGATGACCTGCTCGTCACCGGTGGACAAGTCCTGGACCGCTTCGTGCACCTCGGGGTCGAAGGCATCGCCCTCGGCGCCGAACGGGGTCAGCTGGTTCTTGGTCAGCACGCCCGTGAGCTTGTCCGCGATGGCCTTGAGCGGGCCCTCGTTGAGGTCACCGTGCTGGCGAGCAAGCTCCATGTCATCAAGGATTGGCAGGAAGTCTGCCAAGACCTTGGCCTTGGTGGTCTCGATCACGGCCTGGCGGTCGCGCTCGGTGCGGCGGCGGTAGTTGGTGTACTCCGCGTTGAGGCGCTGCAGGTCCTCGGTGCGCTCAGCCAGCTGAGCCTCCAGGGAATCCTCTGCAACGGTGTCCTCACCAGCGGCCGCTTCTTCGGTGATGTCGCGGGCGGCATCCTCAACCGCGGCCTCTGCCTCAGCGGTGTTCGCAGTGGCAGCATCGGCCTGCGCCTCAGCAGTGTTCGTCGTGGCGTCATCCACGACGCCGTCAGCAGAAGCAGCCTCGGCGGCGGCAGCCTCCGCAGCCTCAGCGGAGGTTGCCTCAGGGTCGGTGTTGGCCGGGTTGCCCGGGTCCTGAGGGGAGGTCATGGTTTACTTCTCCTTGTTCTCGTCGTCCTCGTCGACAACCTCGGCGTCGACGACGTTCGGGTCACCAGCGGTCTCGCCAGCAGCAGCGCCCTCGGCACCTGCTTCAGCAGCCTGTGCCTCGTACAGGACCTTGCCCAGCTCCTGAGACTCGGTGCCGAGCTTCTCGACGGCCGACTTAATCGCCTCAATGTCATCACCCTTGAGGGCTTCGTCGACGGCGTCGGCAGCCTCGGTCACGCGGGTCTTGAGGTCCTCCGGCAGCTTGTCGGCGTTCTCATCCATGAACTTGCGGGTCTGGTAGGAGGTGGATTCCGCCTGGTTGCGGGTCTCCTGCTCCTCGCGGCGCTTCTTGTCCTCCTCGGCGTGAGCCTCGGCATCCTTGACCATGCGGTCGATCTCCTCCTGGGACAGGCCGGAACCATCCTGAATCTTGATGGTGTTCTCCTTGCCGGTGGCCTTGTCCTTAGCAGAGACGGAGACGATGCCGTTGGCGTCGATGTCGAAGGTGACCTCAATCTGCGGTACGCCGCGCGGTGCCGGGGCGATGCCGCCGAGCTCGAAGGAGCCGAGCAGCTTGTTGGCGGAAGCCATCTCACGCTCGCCCTGGTAGACCTGAATCTGCACGGAAGGCTGGTTGTCATCAGCCGTGGTGAAGGTCTCGGACTTCTTGGTCGGGATGGTGGTATTGCGCTCGATGAGCTTGGTCATCACGCCGCCCTTGGTCTCGATGCCGAGGGAGAGCGGGGTGACGTCGAGAAGCAGCACGTCCTTGACCTCACCGCGCAGGACACCTGCCTGCAGAGCAGCGCCGACTGCCACGACCTCGTCCGGGTTAACGCCCTTGTTCGGGTCCTTGCCGGTCATTTCCTTCACCAGCTCGGACACAGCCGGCATACGGGTGGAGCCACCGACGAGAACCACGTGGTCAACCTGGGACAGGGACAGGCCAGCATCCTTGATAACCTGGTTGAACGGCTCCTTGGTGCGGTCCAGCAGGTCCTGGGTGATCTTCTGAAACTCGGTGCGGGACAGGGTCTCATCCAGGAAGAGCGGGTTCTTCTCCGCGTCCACCGTGATGTACGGCAGGTTGATGTTGGCGGACTGGGAGGAGGACAGCTCAATCTTGGCCTTCTCCGCAGCCTCGCGCAGGCGCTGGACGGCGCGCTTATCCTTGGTCAGGTCAACGCCCTGGGAAGCCTTGAACTTATCCACGAGCCAGTCGACGATGCGCTGGTCCCAGTCGTCACCACCGAGCTGGTTGTCACCAGCGGTAGCCATAACCTCAACCACTCCGTCACCGATCTCCAGCAGGGAGACGTCGAAGGTACCGCCACCCAGGTCGAAGACCAGGATGGTCTGCTCCTGCTCGCCCTTCTCCAGGCCGTAGGCCAGTGCAGCGGCGGTCGGCTCGTTAACAATACGCAGGACGTTGAGGCCTGCGATCTGGCCGGCCTCCTTGGTGGCCTGGCGCTGGGAGTCCTCGAAGTAAGCCGGGACGGTAATAACGGCGTCGGTAACGTCCTCACCCAGGTAAGCCTCGGCGTCGCGCTTCAGCTTCATCAGCGTGCGGGCCGAAATCTCCTGCGGGGTGTACTTCTTGTCATCAATGTCGATGGTCCAGTCAGTACCAATGTGGCGCTTGACGGAGCGGATGGTGCGGTCAACGTTGGTGACCGCCTGGTTCTTAGCGGACTGGCCGACGAGGATTTCGCCGTTCTTGGCGAAAGCCACGACGGACGGGGTGGTGCGGGAACCCTCCGAGTTAGCGATAACGGTGGCCTCGCCACCTTCCAGAACGGATACGACCGAGTTGGTGGTACCGAGGTCAATTCCTACTGCGCGTCCCATAATCTTTTCTCCTTGCTTGTTGGGGTTTGTTCTTAAGTTGATAGTGCGCGACTCAACTTCCGCCGCGTTCAGGGTTGAACTCTAACAGAAGCGGCACCCATTGTCATCCAAACCTGAGCGCCGGTCACTCAACCTACACAACGCGGGCAAACCCAAAGTTGTTCCCGATCCACTCAACTTTTTTTAATTACCGCCCACACGCTGGGAAAACAAAACCGGTTTGGCGGAAACTCACCCCACAGGGACGATTGCTGGCTCACCGTCCACATCTACAACGCGGACTGTCAGCCCATAGAGTTCCTCAATAAGGGCAGGGGTAATGACGTCGCGCGGCACGCCCGCGTCCCACACCTTTCCATCTTTCATCGCCACGACGCGATCCGCATAGCGCAATACATGCGCCAAGTCATGAATGACCGCAATGAGGGTTTTGTTTCCTGCCAGCTGCCGCATCAGCCGCATGAAGGAATGCTGGTATCCAATGTCAAGCGCGCTCGTTGGCTCATCCAAGAAGAGCACAGGCGTTTCCTGGGCGAGGGCCATGGCCAACCAAGCACGCTGACGCTGACCGCCAGACAACGCCGCTACCTCGGCCGTCTCCAGTTGTTCAAGGCCCACCTTTGCTAGCGCACGACTAACGGCACGCTCGTCCTCCTGGCTCCTCCACCCCATAAATCCTTGGTGGGCGAATCGCCCGCGCGCAACCAGTTCCCTGACATTGATCCCTTCGGGAGCTATGGATTGCTGCGACATCACGGCGACACGCCGAGCGTAGCTTCGCCGAGAGAATGCGGCTGCATCTTCTTCGCCAATGCACACCGCGCCCGCGTTCGGCATTTCCAACCGCGCCAACACCTTCACCAAAGTGGATTTTCCACAACCATTGGGGCCGATAATGGCAGAAAATTTCCCGGCCGGAAAAGACACATCCACCGAGTCGAGAATTAGCGGGGCAGTCCTCCCGTAGGACATGCTCACCCCCTCAGCCCG
Organism: Corynebacterium sp. HMSC068G04; assembly: GCF_001814885.1. NCBI lineage: Bacteria > Bacillati > Actinomycetota > Actinomycetes > Mycobacteriales > Corynebacteriaceae > Corynebacterium > Corynebacterium sp. HMSC068G04. The sequence continues at coordinate 32,061 of NZ_KV818353.1, forward strand.
CACGCTCGGCGCACCGTCACATACTTTTTGCTGGTTCACTTTACTGACCTTTCATTCCGGCAGCTCGGGATTGCCACAGCAGCAGACCCGCCAGATAGATGCCACCGGCGCACACCGTAATAAGACCGGCAGGCAGAGTAATTGGGAAAAACAGTCGCTGCCCTGCTAAGTCGGCAGCGAGCAAGAAAAGAGCACCGAGGACTCCAGAGAGCAACACCGGTGTCCTGTCTGGACGCGAGAGCAACCGAGCCATATGCGGGGCCGCGAGGGCGATAAATGAGATTGGACCCGCTATCGCCGTCGATACAGCGACAAGAACTGTGCCAACCAGAACCATCACCACACGTGCACGACTCACGTTCAACCCCAACGCACTCGCCGCGCTATCCCCCAGGGCAAGCGCGTCGCACCAGCCACGCAGCAGCAACCCAGCGACGCACGCCGCGCCTCCCAGCACCCCCAATGGAATAACTCGTGCCCAGGACACAGCATTCAATGTTCCAGCAGCCCAAGTCGCCGCGCCTAAGGATTGCTCCAACTCACCGCTAAGAATCAACCACTTGTTTATTGCTGAAAGAAAGAACGTCACTCCAATCCCCACCACAATCAGTCTTGCTCCCGTAAGCCTTCCTGCAAATGAAAGCCCCATGATGAGTAACGCAGTGAGAGCCCCACCCACCAATGCGCCTAGCGCAATGTTGAACGCGGAGCTAAAGCCCGCCAAGGAAACCGCGATGACACCGGTATAGGCACCGGTATTAAACCCGATGATGTCGGGCGACCCCAGAGGATTGTGAGTAAGGATCTGAAAGATGGCGCCCGCTATGCCCAAACACATTCCTACGACAATCGCAGCAACCACCCGCGGAGCACGCCATTGCCACACGACGGTGGCCGCAAAGTCAGTGCTATTGGGATTCGTAGCCACGGACCACAACGCTGCGCTTTCTTGCCCGGCACCAGGCGAGAAGAGCGAATAGGCAGCAATAGCCAGCGCGACGATCACAATGCCCGTAAAGGACAAAACACTTCTCACGCTCACAATCACAGCCTCCTTCCAGCGCGATGGGACAGCGCAATCAATACTGGGGCACCAATGAGCGACACCGTGACGCCAGCCGGCAACTCAGCAGCAGTGAGGTAGCGCCCCACAATATCGGCTCCCAACAAAAACAAAGGCCCCACCACGGCAGCGGCGACAAGCTGTGCCCGTTCTTCATATATCCCGCACAGCCTGACAACATGCGGGATGACTAATCCGACAAATACAATCACCCCCGCCGCTGCGGTAGCGGTAGCAGCCAACACTGTTACCGCCGCGACAAGTCCCAAACGAGTCAGTTTGAGGTTGATACCGAGACCCGCCGCAACGTCATCCCCCAGAGCAAGGGGCGGCAAATGGCGCGCAAAGGCAATCAGCAGCACCACACCAACTGCTAACCCGCCGGCTGTAATCGCCACCGGTGTCCACGAGGCCACGTCAACAGAGCCCGTCACCCACGCGCGGATACGTGCAAAAGAGTGCGGATCTACCAGGATGAGAGCGGAGGAAAGCCCTTCACATACCGCCCCGATGGCTACACCTGCAAGAATCAGTCTCAGCGGATCAACATCGCCAGCTCTGCCACGCCCTACCGCGGTGACCAGCAGCATGGTCACTGCCGCACCGATGATGGCTGCGAGCGAAAAAGCAAAAGGTGATTGCCACCCCCACCAGCCCAGAGCAATGGCCGCGGCCAAGCTGGCGCCTACGTTAATCCCGAAAACTCCGGTATCTGCCAAAGGGTTGCGCGTCATAATCTGCAGAACTGCACCAGCGAGAGCCAAAGCACAGCCCGCACAAACGGCCACGAGAGTACGGGGAAGCCGCCTCTCCCACACGATCGAGGAAGCTATACCAGGCTGACCTCGAAGGGCGGCCAACACGTCACTGAAAGGAATGCTGCGCGCCCCCAACGCCAGCGACAGCCCCACGCCGATACAGAGAATGGCAAGGCCAGCAACTACTACCCGACCAAGACGCCGAGTATTTCCCTTTCCGGTGTGCACCCCCTGCTCAATCACCAACACCACCCAAACACCTTCATACGCTCACGTTTCCTTAGCTTGACCTAATTTAGGTTAGGCTACCTTTTATGACTACTCGAAAGAAAATCGCGTCTCACATCCCACTCCTCCGCCTTACCGCTGTTGGCCTTACCGCAGCGCTAGCTCTCACCGGTTGCGCCAGCCTCGAAAACGCCGATTCAAACACCGGCGGGTCCAGCTCATCCTCTCCAGCAGAGAAGGAAACAGGAAAATCCAACTCCGCCGCAGGAAATGACTCCGTGGCAACTGGTGGCGAGGGCTTTGCTGGAGCCAGAGAGAAGACCCAATCCTTTGGCAGCGATGCAGCTCCCGGCCAGTTCCCCCGCACCGTCACACATGCCCGTGGTACGACCGAGCTCAAAGAGAAGCCTCAACGAGTAGTCGTTCTCGAAAGCGGCGAGCTCGACTCCGTCCTTGCCCTTGGCATGAAGCCAGTCGGCATGACCACGTCTAAGGGTCAGAACCCCGTCCCCGATTACATGGCCGACAAAGCAAGTGACATCGAAACGGTAGGCACGATCAACGAAGTCAATATGGAAAAGATCGCCTCACTACAACCGGACCTCATCATCGGCTCGCAGCTGCGCATGGATAAGTATTATGACCAATTCAGCTCCATCGCGCCTACCGTTTTCTCGATTCGCCCTGGGTACACTTGGAAAGAAAACTTCCACCTGATCGGTGAAGCCCTCGGCGAGGAAGAGCGCACCGAACAAGTCATGGCCGACTACGACAAGAAGATCGAAGAAGTAAAGAAGGTCATTAAGGACGGGCCAGCTAGCGAAGACACCACCGTCACCATTCTGCGCTTCATGCCGGGCAAAGTACGCCTCTACGGGCGCCTTTCACTCATTGGAACGGTGCTTGATGACGCCGGCCTCGCCCGCCCCGCCAACCAGGACATCGAAGAGCTCGCTGCAGAAATCTCACCGGAGAACATTGACCAAGCGGACGCCGACTACATCTTCTACTGCAGCTACGGAGATCCCTCCGCCACCGGCCAAGACACCGCCATTTCCACTGCGGCGTTCCAGCAGCTTCCAGCGGTTAAAGACGGCCATGCTATCGAGGTCAGCGACGATACGTGGGCACTCGGCCTAGGTCCAATGGGCGCACAGAAGATCGCGACAGATCTCACGGAGTATCTCAGTCACTAACACGGGGGTAGCAACCTCCCCTCAAAACAACACCTGTGGGATTGACTCACCCCAACATAAGGGGCTAGCTTTCATATAAGCGAGATGGGTTACATGTCTGCACCCACTGTGTGGCGGACCATGTTAAAGGCGCCTATTTTTCGCTGGCCCGGCCAAGCCACCGCTTGGCCGTTTCCCCACGCAAGAAGGGTGGTCACATATGAATGCTTACTTCATTAGACAGCGTCGTTCTTCCGACCGGCCTCCAGTTGTGCACGCCAACGTTAAGTAAGCCCTCTTATCACACAAACTGGACAGGCTAATCAGCGCCGCACAGAGCTTGAGCAACTGCTGGACTCGATAGTTTGTGTTCTTTCCGCATTCCATAAGGCTGTACCAGTGTGCCTTGAGACCCATAAAGGTTGTAATCCATGACTAACGATGCTCATACCCCCGTGCCCGAATCCACCGACATCGACGCCGCGCTGATCGACGCCGCCGCGGCCCAAGCCCACTCCTGGCTCGCCTCCACTGCCGACGAACAGGATCCGGCCACAGAACAGCTCGCTGACTTATTGCGCAACCCGGACGGAGTGGCCTTCACCATGGACTTCGTCGACCGCGTCATGCGCCCCGAAGATGACAAGGTAGCCGCCCACGCACTGAAGTCCGTCACCACCACCTACGATGCTTCCTTCCTCGGCCTCATCAACGGATCGCTGGTGGGCCTGGGTGGCTTCTTCGGCCCGATCCTGCCCAACCTGGTCATGCCGCTGGCCCGCATGCGCATGCGCCAGATGGTCGGCCACCTGGTCCTCGACGCTGAGAGCGATGCCCTGAACAAGACCCTGGACAAGGCCGCCGAGTCCGGCGAGCAACTCAACCTCAACCTCCTCGGCGAGGCCGTGCTGGGTGATGCGGAAGCGCGCTCCCGCGCTGAGCGCACCCTCAAGCTCATCAAGAACCCGCGCGTGACCTACGTGTCCGTCAAGGCTTCCTCCATGGTGGCCCAGCTCAACCCCTGGGATATCGAGGGTTCCTTGGTCCGCCTCAAGGAGCGCCTGCGCCCGCTGTACGAGGCCGCCGCGCGCCGCCCGGACAAGGTCTTCATCAACCTGGATATGGAGGAATACCACGACCTCCACCTCACCGTGCGCCTGTTCACCGAGCTGCTCAGCGAGCCGGAGTTCATCAACCTCGAGGCCGGCATCGTGCTGCAGGCCTACCTGCCGGATACCTTCGACGCTCTGACGCACCTCGCCGAGTTCGCTAAGCAGCGCGTGGCCGAGGGCGGCTCCCACATCAAGATTCGCATCGTCAAGGGCGCAAACCTTTCCATGGAGCACGTCCAGGGCGAGATCCACGGCTGGCCGGCAGCGCCCTATGTCACCAAGGATGAGGTGGACGCCAACTACTACCGCCTGCTCGACTACATCCTGCGCCCCGAGTTCGCCGATTGCGTGCGCATCGGCGTGGCCACCCACAACCTCTACACCGCGGCGTTTGCCTACAAGCTGGGCACCAAGCGCGGCGTGATGCGCATGATGGATTCCGAGATGCTCCAAGGCATGTCCCCGGCCCAGCAGACCGCGGTCCGCGAGGCCTTCGAGGGCCGCCAGATCCTCTACACCCCGGTGGTGCACATGGAGGACTTCGACGTCGCCGTCTCCTACCTGGTGCGCCGCTTGGAGGAGAACTCCGCTCCGCAGAACTTCCTCTACGCCCTCTTCGCCCCGGAGGAGCAGGCGCTGAAGGACCAGGAGGAGGTCTTCCGCGAGGCCGTCGCGCAGCGCTGGGATACCTTCGCCGGCCCGCGCCGCACCCAAAACCGCCTGGAGGAGGCCGAGCAGGCAGCCGGCCGCCAGGCACCGCGCACCGGGCGCTTCGCCAACGAGCCGGACACCGACCCAGCCCTGGAGGCTAACCGCGAGTGGGCGCTTAAGGCGCTGGCCAGCGACCCGGGCGAGCACGGGGTGGACGAGGTGACGGATACGGGGGTCGTCGACAAGCACGTGGCCCGCGCCGCTGAGCTCGGCGCCGAGTGGGGCTCCCGTCCTGCCGAGGACCGCGCCCGCGCGCTCGAGGCCGTGGCCGATGTGCTGGCCAACCGCCGCGGCGAGTTCATCTCCGTGGCCGCCTACGAGGCCAATAAGACTGTCACGCAGACCGACCCGGAAATCTCCGAGGCCATCGACTTCTGCACCTACTACGCGCAGTCCGCGCGCCTGCTGGAGAACTACGCCGCCGAGTTCACGCCCTACCGCGTGACCGTGGTGACCCCGCCGTGGAACTTCCCGGTGGCCATCCCCACCGGCGGCATCGCGGCCGCCCTGGCTGCGGGTTCCGCCGTCATCATTAAGCCTGCGCCGCAGGTCGTGCACTGTGCGAAGCTCGTCGTGGACGCCTTCCGCGCCGGCCTCGAGGCACAAGGCCTCGACCCGGATCTGGTCCAGCTCGTCTTCACCGACGAGGGTGATGCCGGCCGCGCTCTGGTCTCCCACGGCGACGTCGACGCCGTCATCCTCACAGGCGCTTCCGATACCGGCAAGCTCTTCCGCTCCTGGAAGCCGGAGCTCAACATCATGGCGGAGACCTCCGGCAAGAACGCGCTCATCATCACCCCGTCCGCGGACCCGGACCTGGCCATTCAGGACCTGTACCTCTCCGCCTTCGGCCACTCCGGCCAGAAGTGCTCGGCGTCCTCCCTGGTTATCTTTGTGGGCGCGGCCGGCGAGTCGCAGCGCCTGCGCTCCCAGCTTGTCGACGCCGTCGAGACCCTCATCACCGGCCCCGGCTACGACATCACGACGACGATGAACGGCCTGGCCGAAGCCCCGGGCGAGAAGCTGCTGCGCGGCCTGACCCAGCTGGAGCCGGGTGAAAAGTGGCTGGTGAAGCCGAAGAAGCTCAACGAGGAAGGCACCCTGTGGTCGCCGGGTATTCGCGATAACGTGCGCCCCGGCTCCTGGTTCCACGTCAACGAGTGCTTCGGCCCGGTGCTTGGCATCATGCACGCGGAGACCCTGGAGGAGGCCATCGAGTGGCAGAACTCCACCGGCTACGGCCTCACCGGCGGCATCCACACGCTGGATAACGATGAGATCGATTACTGGCTCGAGCGCGTGGAGGTGGGCAACGCCTACGTCAACCGCGGTATTACCGGCGCGATTGTGCAACGCCAGTCCTTCGGCGGCTGGAAGCAATCCGTCATGGGCCCGGGTGCCAAGGCCGGCGGCCCGAACTATGTCGCGCAGTTCGGCACCTGGTCCGAGGGCCCGCTGCGCCCCTTCGACGTGGATATCTCGCAGCCGGTGGCGGCCCAGCTGCGTGCCTTCGGTGACCTCGATCTCTCGGAGGAGGACACCGCCTGGCTGTGGCGCGCAGCAGAGCTCGACGAACTGGCCTGGCAGCAGGAGTTCGGCCGCAAGCACGACCGCTCCGGCCTGGTCTGCGAGGCCAACGTCTTCCGCTACCGCCCGGTGCTGACCCCGCTGCAGGTGCGCATCGCCTCGGACGCCGCGCTTCGCGACGTCTCCCGCCTCGCCCTCGCCGCCACCCGCACCGACTCCCCGGTGCGCTTCAGCGCCGCCCCGGAGAAGGCTGCGGAGCTGCGTGGACTGGGCTTTAAGGTCGACGCCGTGGAAGCAGAAACCTTCGCCCGTGAGGTCGCTCGCCTGGAGTCGGGCCGCGTGCGCGTCGTTGGTTCCGTGGAGCCGGGCCTCTTTGAGGCAGCGGTGGAATCCAACTCCGTGGTCTTGGACCAGCCGGTGTTGGCCGATGGCCGCCGCGAGCTTCTGCCCTTCCTCCTCGAGCAGGCGGTCTCGGTGACGATGCACCGCTTTGGCATCATCCGCCAGGTAAGCAGCATCCGCGCATAGCTCGTTTCTGCGCTCATATGAGAAGATGGAGCGCATGAGAAACAACAATGGTGACGGTGCCCGCCCGGGCACCGACCCCCAGCCCTCCACGGCCTCTGACGCGGCGGCGTCCACTGCGGCTTCTGAAGCCGCAGAACAGTCCGCTGCTGCGAAGCCCATCAGCGAAGAAGCCGCCCTCCCGGTGTCAAAGACCGATGACAAGTCCCGCGTCCTCGGGCGCGACGCCATCTCCCTGGCCAAGGTGTGCTTGATCTTCATCATCGTGGTGGCGGGCGTCGGCCTAGCCGGCTACCTGCTGAAGTTCATCTGGGTAGGCCTGCTGCCGGTCATCCTGGCCATCCTGGTGTGCACGGTGCTCTTCCCCGTGACCAACTGGTTGCGCGCGCACAAGTTCCCCCGCGCGCTGGCCGCCATCACCACGCTGCTGGGCTTTTTGGCCATCATCGGCGGCGTGTTCGCAGCAATGGCCCCAGTGGTCTCCTCTCAGGGTGCGTCCCTGGTCAGCCAAGCTGAGGGCGGCTTGAACAAGCTCGTCGATATGGCCAAGGACCTGCCCATTGAGATTGATGCAGCGAAGGTCCAGGAAGTGTTGGATGACGCCATGGCTTTCCTCAAGGGCCAAGCTTCCAACATCGCCACCGGGGTGATTTCCGGTGTATCGATGGCCAGCTCCATCGCCATGGCGCTCGCCATCATGCTCTTCGTCGCCTTCTTCATCCTCAAGGACGGCGATAAGTTCCTGCCGTGGCTGCGCACCTACTCCGGCTACTCCGCGGGCTGGCACGCCACTGAGCTGCTGACTCGCGTGTGGAATACGCTGTCCGGCTTCATTCAGGCACAAGCAGCCGTCGCGGCTGTCGACGGCCTCCTCATCGGCCTCGGCCTCTGGGTCCTCCAGGTTCCGCTGGCTCTCGTCATCGGCGTGGTGACCTTCTTCGCCAGCTTCATCCCAGTCATCGGTGCGGTCACTGCGGGTGCTTTGGCCGTCATCATCGCGCTGGTTTCAGATGGCCTCACCAAGGCCCTCTTGGCACTTGCCCTCATCATCATTGTCCAGCAGGTGGAGGGCAACGTGCTCCAGCCGATGCTGCAGTCCAAGGCCATGGGACTGCACGCAGCAATGGTGCTGCTCTCCGTGACCGTGGGTTCCGCCCTGGCGGGCATCATCGGCGCTTTCCTGGCCGTCCCGGTGGCGGCCACCATTGCCGTGGTTTTCCGCTACCACCAGGAAATGGCCAGCCTGCGCGCCGGCGAAATCGAAGCCAAGAACATCAAGATTTCTACGTCAGAGGGCCACGACACCGTCATGGAGCTCTACGAGAAGCTGGAAGCCAGCAGCGCCCGCTAGCCAAAGCTGCAGCGCAGCTTTCATGGCTCTCCCTGGCCGTATAACTGCCCTATCTGCCAAAACCAGTGCTCCCGCTTCAATGGCGGGGCATAACTCTGTCAGCTAGGGCAGTTTCCGTGTCGAGGGCCTAGTCCGCGGTTACCGTGCCAAAAGCGACGGCCAGCTCCTCCGCGGCGCGATCGAGCACCGAAGCCCACGAGCCGTAGGATTCCTCATTCGCGGTATCCGATACCTGCTTGAGCAACGTGCACGGCACACCGAACTTTCGGCACACCGCGGCGATGGCGTAGCCCTCCATGTCGCACAGCGCGGAATCTTGGGCAAGGCGCGTGCGGGTAGGGGTGTCCGAGATGAAGGAATCGCCCGTCGCCAGAGTCTCAGTGGGCAGCTTTCCGGAGGTCTCTAATTCAATGACCTCGGGGAGGAGATAACGAGAGACGTCGCTGAGCACCTCCAAGTGGAAGTCGTGCTTGCGAACGTGCGAGATCTCGAAGACGCCAGCGAGATCGTCGCGAAGCGCGCCCGCGGTACCGATATTGATGACGCGCTCCGGCAGCTGCTGCGCTGAGGCCAAAACCGCCGTCAGCTCGATGGCGGCGGGCACCGTACCAATACCCGTGATGAGCAGCGGCGCTCCCTGAGGCACATGCGCGGCTTCAGCGTCCACGGCGGCGACGAACAAGGTACGACCAGAAAGATTCTCCATGCCTGCGAGACTACCCGGTGGCCCGAGGAGTGCTCTCCACATCTCTGTTCTGAGCGTTGCGGCCACTTGTAGGGTCTGGAACCACACCGAGACCTCAGAAAGGAGAACACCATGTTCACCCCACGAGTATTCGCCGCAACCGCACTGCTGTGCTTCCCCCTTATCGCCTGCAGCAGCCCCGAAGAAGCCCAAGCCAGCCCCGTAGTCTGCGAGGCAGGAAACGCACACGCGGCTTTCAACGACAACATCGCCCAAGTCCCGCAGTGGAATGGCCACAACTGGGCTCTGGTTGATTCCTCCCACTTCGATCCATGCGCGGAGCTGAGCTGGCAGACCATTTCCATCGAAGGTGCAACGGCCTCCTCGCCGCACCACATCATGCTCTTCCACTACGGCGAGTACATCGGCACCGCCACCGCCGAGCCCTATGGCTTCTTCCCCAGCGTGGAGCGGGTCAATGGCAACGAGATTTCCGTAACCTATCACTGGCTACAAGAGGGCGATGCCAATGCCGCGCCGACGGGAGAGACACACGCCGGCTTCCGTTGGGACGAGGCCCAGCACAAAGTCATCATGAGCGGCGATGTTCCGCCGATGGGCTAGATAAGATAGAGCTAGTCGTGCGCCCTATATGAGGCGCACACACTAGGAAAGGAACATCAATGTTTAGGTCCGCCTTCATCGGCGCTGCCCTTATCTGCCTCCCGCTGGCCGCCTGTTCCCAGGACAACGCGGCGCAGGATTCTGCGGACTCGCCGATGTTCAATTCCGTGCAGAGCAGCGCAACGGATAGCACTCCGGATAACGCAGAGGGCGCCGAGGGCCCCGCTGCATCGTCGCCGGCCGCGGGTGCCTCGCCGACGTTGCCCGCCGAGTCCCCTACAGACGATGCGGAATCCTGCCAGGATATCGACGCCCACGCGGCCTATGAATCAGGCATTGGCACGGTTCCACCGTGGAATGACAACAACTGGACGCTGGTGGATTTCTCGCAGTTCGATCCCTGCGCGGAGCTGAGCTGGCAGACCATCAGCATCGAGCGTGGAACGTCCTCCTCGCCGTACCACATCATGCTCTTCCACAAGGGCGAGTACCTGGGCACCGCCACCGCCGAGCCCTATGGCTTCTT
>NZ_KV818353.1:42445-85153 GCF_001814885.1 Corynebacterium sp. HMSC068G04
ACCGCCACCGCCGAGCCCTATGGCTTCTTCCCTACCGTAGAGCAGGTCAGCGGGAACGAAATCGCCGTGACCTACCACTGGCCGCGCGAGGGCGAATCTAATGCGGGGCACACCGGCGAAACGAATGCGGGCTTCCGTTGGGACGACGGCCAGCAGAAGGTCATCATGTCTGGCGACGTCCCGCCGACAAGCTAGCGCGGCGGTTCGCAACCGTTAGCGCAGGCGCTGGCCCACAAACCCCGCGGCCAGCGTGTTGCCGCTCGACTGATCGATAAGCAGGAAATTGCCCACCGCGCCGCGGGCGGCGTAGTCCTCCACGGGAAGCTCCGCTTGTGTTTGGACGGTGATGTAGGCGATGTCATTGAGCGCCGCGGACTCCGGAGCCTCAACATCCGCCACGCCGTCTAGGTCGAGGATGCGGTCCACCGATGCCACGCGCGCCTTGACCAATGCTGTGCCATAGCGCAGCTTCACCATCTGGCCCGCGCGCAGCTCCTTGTCCGTGAGGACCACCGCGGTGGCGGCGAACTCGCGCACCTCCTCCGGGCGTTGCGTCCCGGCGATGAGGTCGCCGCGGGCCAAGTCGATTTCGTCGGCCAGCCGCAGGACCACGGAGTCGCCGGCGCGCGCCGCCTCATCGGAGCCAAGCGGGCCATCGGTGGTATCAATCGCGGTAACCGTCGACGTCCGCCCGCCCGGCAGGGTCACCTCATCCCCCACCGCCACGTGCCCGGCCTTCACGCGCCCGGCATAGCCGCGGTAGTCGGAGGCGTGCTCGCGGATGACGTACTGAATGGGGAAACGCAAGTCCAGGTCATCGGCGCGGCCGGTCGCCACGGGGACGGTCTCCAGCGTGTCCAGGACCGTCGGACCCTCATACCAGTCCATGGTGGTGGAGCGTTCCACCACGTTATCGCCCTTGAGCGCGGAGATCGGGATGACCACCGAATCCGTAATGCCCAGGCGCGCGGCGACCTCGTTGAACTCCGCCTCAATCGCGCGGAACGTGGCCTCGTCGAAGTCCACCAGGTCGATCTTGTTCACGCCCAGAATCACGTGGCGCACGCCCAAGAGTGCTGCCACGTTGAGGTGGCGGCGGGTTTGTTCGACGACGCCATTGCGGGCGTCGACAAGCAGCACCACCACCTGGGACGTGGACATACCCGTGACCGTGTTGCGCGTGTACTGCACATGTCCTGGGGTATCGGCGAGAATGAAGGTGCGCTTATCAGTGGCGAAGTAACGGTAGGCCACGTCGATGGTGATGCCCTGCTCGCGCTCGGCACGGAGGCCGTCGACAAGCAGCGACAGGTCCATGCCGTCGAAGCCGCGGTCGGCAGAAGAACGCTCCATGGATTCCACCTGGTCCGCGAGCACGGACTTGGTGTCATAGAGCAGGCGGCCCACGAAGGTGGACTTGCCGTCGTCGACGGAACCGGCGGTGCACAGGCGCAGAGTATCGCGCTGCTTGAGCGCGCCGACATTCGGCGCAAGGGTGGTGGTCGTCATCAGAAGTAGCCTTCCTTCTTGCGGTCCTCCATGGCGGACTCGGACAATTTGTCATCGGCGCGGGTGGCACCGCGCTCGGACAGGGTGGAAATGGAGATTTCCGCGAGCACCTCATCAGGCGAGGCGGCGGTGGATTCCACGGCACCGGTGCAGGACATATCGCCCACGGTGCGGTAGCGCACGGTGCGAGTCTCCAGCGGCTCATCCTCGCGCGGGCCGCCCCATTCGCCCGGGGTCAGCCACATGCCGTTGCGGTTAAATACCTCGCGCTGGTGCGAATAATAGATGGAGGGAAGCTGCAGGTTGCGCGCGCCGATGTACTCCCAAATATCGGACTCCGTCCAGTTGGAGATGGGGAATACGCGGACGTTTTCGCCGGCCATCTTGCCGCCGTTGTAGAGGTCCCACAGCTCCGGGCGCTGGCGGCGCGGGTCCCAGCCGCCGAAGGAATCGCGGATGGAGAAGATGCGTTCCTTGGCGCGGGCGCGTTCCTCATCGCGGCGCGCGCCACCCAGGACGGCGTCGTAACCGCGCTCGGCGATGGTCTCCACCAGCGGCACGGACTGCAGCGGGTTGCGGGTGCCATCGGGGCGCTCCTGCAGGTCGCCGCGGTCGATCCAATCCTGGACGTGGGCGACGTGCAGGCGCGCGCCAGTCTCGGCGACGAGCTGATCGCGGAAGTCGATGACCTCCGGGAAGTTGTGGCCGGTATCCACGTGGATGAGTTCGAAAGGCACGGTGGCCGGCGCAAAGGCGCGGCGGGCGAGCTCGAAGACGACGACGGAGTCCTTGCCGCCGGAAAAGAGCAGGCCTACCTTGTCGAATTGCCCGGCGACTTCGCGCAGGATGTGGAGGGATTCGTTCTCTAAATCTTTAAGGTGTGGTGAAAGAGTCATTAGTCGTGCAACCCGCATTCTGTCTTGCCGTCTGCGAAAACGCGCCCGGAGCGCGCATCCTCGCCCTCGCCTACCGGGAAGGTCAACGGCGCGCAGCCGATAGAGCGGTAGCCCTGCAGGGTGAGGGGGTGGATGATGAGATCGTGTTCCTTGATGTAAGCGTCGGTGTCGTCGAGGTCCCAGGTAATAATCGGGGAAATCTTCAGCCGGCCCGTGCGGTCCAGGCTCAGCGCCGGGGCACTCGCGCGGTGCTCGGAATCGGCACGGCGCAGGCCGGTAACCCACCCGACGTACGGGTCCATGGCCATGTTGAGCGGCTCCACCTTGCGCATACGGTTATACGCGGCAACGTCGCGCGCATACAGGCGCGGGCCGTAAATCTTGTCCTGCTCCTCGGGGCTCAGCAGCGGGCGCACGGTCACCAGCGGTAGATCCGCATAGCGCTTGGCGACGTCCCCCGCTACCTCCAACGTCTCCGGAAAGTGCCAGCCGGTATCGATAAAGAGCAGGTCGGCGTCGAGGTGCGCTTGGTGCGCAAGCTCGGCCAGCACGGTGTTTTCCATGGACATCGTGACGGCGAGGCGGCCGGGTGCGTGCTCGGCGGCCCAGGCGGTAATCGTGTCGGCGGAGGCATCGTGGAGCTTATCGGCCCACTCGTCGACGAGTTCCTGGTTGCGCTGGGCCACGGCAGGTTCCAGCGGCGCGGTGTCGCGGGTGCCTTCGGGGCTAATGCTGGGGTCGCGGTAGTCGCCGCGGTCCAGCAGGTTGATCGGTTCGGTCATGACTCCTCACATTAAAGGGAGCTGGGCTTGCGTGCAGCCCCACAGAGGGGTGCGAGGGCTGTGAGCTTGGGTACTAGGAAGAATAAAAATTAGCCAGAATGAACCGAGCGGACTAGATTTACAGACTAGACAGTCTACTTCTAACGAACTGAAGGGGTTCTCATGCAGCGTGTTGCCATCGTCGGGGACGGCCCCGCAGCGCTCTCCACCGCCGAACGGCTCATCAGGGCCGGGCTGTGCGTGGACCTCTACTGCGAGCGCCCCGCGCCGTTTGGTTTGCTGCGCCGTTTCGCGGGACTGTCCGGCGCGGAATCCGCCGCCTCGCCGTGCCCGAAGGGGACAACGCCGCGCCTGCGGCTCATCGGCAACGTGAGCGTGGGCTCTGGCCCGGACGCGGACATCAACCACACGGACCTCAACCAGCTCTCCGCCTCCGGCGACCGCCACCTAGTTTTGCTGGAGCTCATGGCCCGCGGCGTGGCCATCACGACATGGGAAGGCCTCTGCCGCCCCACCGACGACGTCGAGGATTGGGCCGCCGTCACGGCACAGGCGCAGCGCGCGCCGGTCTGCTTCTAGCGCGCGGGCGCGCGAGCGCGCGAGCTAGTCGCTCGCGCAGCCATAAGGGAAGCCTGCTGCCGATACCCACGCTAGACGCGCTCGCGTCTAGCGGGATAGACTTGCGCGGTCAATGCTCTCCAGCGGCCCGGCGCGGCCGCCAACACGCACGAAACGCTGGCACATGGAACTCGTTCGCATCCTTCTATCCCGCTCCAAGCCGTACACCGGCTACGTCATCGCGGTGCTGCTCCTCCAAGCGCTCTCCACCGCGGCTACGCTCTACCTGCCCTCGCTCAACGCGAAGATCATCGACAGAGGCGTGGCCCAAGTAGACATCGACTACATCTGGCGCACCGGCGGCATCATGCTCATCGTGGCCTTCGTCCAAGTTAGCGCCGCCATCGCCGCCATCTGGTTCGGCTCCCGCACCGCCATGGGTCTGGGCCGCGACCTGCGCTCCGATATCTTCCGCCGCGTCACCCGCTACTCCGCCGAAGACATGAGTAACTTCGGCACCGCCACCCTCATCACCCGCGGCACCAACGACGTCCAGCAGATCCAGATGGTCTACATGATGATCCTCAACTTCATGGTCACTGCCCCCATCATGTCCATCGGCGGCATCATCATGGCCATCCGCGAAGACGCCGGCATGTCCTGGCTCGTCGCGGTGTCCGTCATCGTGCTGCTGGCCGCCATCTCCCTCATCATCGTCCGACTCATGCCGCTCTTCCGTGCCTGGCAAGGCAAGCTCGACGTCATGAACGGCACCCTGCGCGAACAAATCGCCGGCATCCGCGTCGTCCGCGCCTTCACCCGCGAGGAGCACGAATCCGAGCGCTTCCGCACCGCCAACCGCGACCTGACCAATCTCTCCCTCAAGGTCGGCCAGCTGTTCATCCTCATGTTCCCCATCATCACCGTCATTCTCAACGTGGCCACCGGCGCGGTCCTCTGGTTCGGCGGCCACCGCGTGGACGAAGGCCTCGTGGAGGTCGGCTCACTGACCGCCTTCCTGCAGTACCTGCTGCAAATCCTCGCTGCGGTCATGATGGGCACTTTCATGGCGATGATGCTCCCCCGCGCCATTATCTGTGCGCGCCGCATCACCGACGTCCTCGAACACGAGCCCTCCATCACCGAACCCGACCAGCCCCGCACTCCGGAGCGCTCCAAGGGCATCGTCGAGTTCGATAACGTCACCTTCCAGTACGCCGGCGCCGAAGCGCCCGTGCTTCACGACGTCTCCTTCACCGCCACCCCCGGCACCACCACCGCGCTTATCGGCGCGACCGGTTCCGGCAAGACCACCGCGCTCTCCCTCATCCCGCGCCTCTACCTCCCCACCGAGGGCCGAGTGCTTCTCGACGGCACCGATATCGCCGACATGGCGCGGAAGGACGTCGTCAAGCGTGTGGGCCTCGTGCCGCAGAAGCCCTACCTGTTTAGCGGCACCGTGGCCTCCAACCTGCGCCTGGGTGCGCCGGAGGCCACCGACGAGGAGCTGTGGAACGCGCTGCGCGTGGCGCAAGCTGACTTTGTTGAGGACCTCGACATGCACATCGCGCAGGGCGGCACCAACGTCTCCGGCGGCCAGCGCCAACGCCTGTCCATCGCGCGCATGCTCGTCGCCCGCCCGTTGGTGTATCTCTTTGATGATTCCTTCTCCGCGCTCGACGTACTGACGGATGCCGCGGTGCGCTCCGGAATGCGCGAGTACACCGCCAAGGCAACGACCATCATCGTGGCGCAGCGCGTGAGCTCGATTGTGGATGCCGACCAGATTGTGGTCATGGACGCCGGGCGCGTCGTAGCCCGCGGCACGCACGGGGAGTTGCTCGAGTCCTCCGAGACGTACCGCGAGATTGTGGAATCCCAGAAGACCTCGGAGGTGGCATAAATGGCTGAGCAGGATAACGCTACGTTGAGTGAAGACACCACAATCGAGGAGAAGACCGGCGAGAACGCCCCGCGCAAGGCCAAGAACTTCTGGCCCTCCGCCAAGCGCCTCTTTGGTCTGCTTGCGCCGTTTAAGGTGCAGCTGTTTGCGATTGCGGCGATGAACATCATCTGTGTGTTCCTCGCCGTGGCCGCGCCGAAGGTGATGGGCAAGGCCACCGACGTCATTTTCTCCGGCGTCATTTCCCGCCAGCTGCCCGCTGGGATGAGCAAGGAGCAGGCCATCGAGGCGTTGCGCGCGGGCGGGCAGGATAAGTTCGCCGACATGGCCTCAGCCATGGACTTGAACCCGGGCTTCGGCATCGACTTCTCCACATTGGGCACGATTATTGGCATCGTGATTGCGATGTACGTGGTGTCTTCGCTCTTCCAGTGGTGGCAGGGCTACTTGCTCAACTCCATGGTCATGAAGATCGTCTTCGACCTCCGCGAGAGCATCGAGGCCAAACTCAACGCACTGCCGCTGAACTACTTCGATACGCAGTCGCGCGGCGACCTCCTCTCGCGCACCACCAACGACGCCGACAACATCCAGTCCGCCCTGCAGCAGGCCATTTCGCAGCTGTTCTACAACCTGCTCATGGTCATCGGGATCACGGTCATGATGTTCACCGTGTCCTGGCAGCTGGCCTTCGTGGCGCTTTTGGCGCTGCCGCTGACCGCGGTGGTCATCGCGGTGATTGGCTCGCGCGCGCAGAAGCAATTCAAGGCGCAGTGGAAGGCCACCGGTGACCTCAACGGGCAGGTGGAGGAAGCCTTCTCGGGCCACGACCTGGCGACCGTCTTCGGGCGCATCGATTCCATGACGGAGGACTTTGATAAGCGCAACGAGGAGCTGTTCCGTTCCGCCTCGCTGGCGCAGTTCCTGGCTGGAATGATGATGCCGATCATGCAGTTCATCTCCTACCTGTCCTACGTGGTCATCGCAGTGCTCGGTGCGTTGAAGGTGGCCTCCGGCACGCTGACGTTGGGCGGCGCGCAGGCCTTCATCCAGTACTCGCGCGAGTTCAACCAGCCGCTGGGCCAGCTCGGCGGCATGATGCAGCAGGTGCAGTCGGGAGTGGCCTCGGCCGAGCGCGTCTTCGAGTTCCTCGACGCCGAGGAAGAGCCCGCCGAAGAGTCCACCTCCCGCTTGGGTGGGCGCGCGAAGGGGCTCGTGGAGTTCGAAGACGTCGACTTCTCCTACAACCCCGACAAGCCGCTCATCCAGGACCTCAACCTGCGCGTGGAGCCCGGCCAGACCGCGGCCATCGTCGGCCCCACGGGCGCTGGCAAGACCACGCTGGTCAACCTCATCATGCGCTTTTACGACATCGATTCGGGCAGCATCCGCCTCGATGGCGTCGACACCGCGCAGATCTCGCGCCACGAGCTGCGCTCCCAGGTAGGTATGGTGCTACAGGACGCCGTCGTCTTTGAGGGCACCATCATGGACAACATTCGGTACGGCCGCCTCGATGCCACCGACGAGGAGGTCATCGCCGCCGCGAAGGCCACCTACGTGGACCGCTTCGTCCACTCCCTCCCCGATGGCTATGACACCAAGATTGACCAGGATGGCGGCGCGATTTCCGCCGGCGAGCGCCAGCTCATCACCATCGCGCGCGCTTTCCTGGCGCAGCCAGCGCTGCTCATCCTCGATGAGGCCACCTCTTCCGTGGATACCCGCACCGAGGTGCTCGTTCAGCAGGCCATGAATGCGCTGCGCGCGGACCGCACCTCCTTCATCATCGCGCACCGCCTGTCCACGATTCGCGACGCCGACCTCATCATCGTTATGGAAGAGGGCCGCATCGTCGAACAAGACACCCACGCCGAGCTTCTCGACGCCCACGGCGCCTACTGGCGTCTCCACCAGTCCCAGTTCCGCGAAGACTAGAGCTCGTCGACGGTCACAGACATCGTCGGGGCCGAGAACGTGTCACCCGTGAGGTTTGCTAGCTCGAGGGTGACGTCGGTGAGGGAGAGGTGTTCCATGAGGGCGTCGGGAAGCTCGGCGTCTGGGACAGGATTCGGCTGGGGTATACCGAGCTGGTCGAGGACGGCATTAATGTCACCGCCGGTGAGGTCTGCCGTGACGGGCACGGTGCGCGCGCCTTCGACGGTGGGCGTGGCGGTCAGCGAGGTCGCCACGATGCGCGCGGGCTCCACCGTCGTTATGGCCCCGCCGGTGGTGAGCAGGCCATCGCCGGCGTTGCCCGGCAGCGTGATGGCAAGGTTGCGCACGGCAAGGCGCTCTCCGGTGAGCTCGATAACGCGCACCTCGCCGTCTCGGGTGGGCATCGTACCCAATGTGGCTTTCACGTTCCCCGTCAGAGTCACCTCGTCCGCTCGCACGGTGGAAAAATAAGGCTGCGCTGGGGCAACCTGCGCCCCGACTGGTCCCGCGCTGCTCACCAGGATCTGCGCGCTGAGCACGGCTACCCCGACCTTCACGCGCGCCGGTCGGGCAGCTTCGCGCCTCGAAGCGTTAACCATCGCTGGGCTCCCAGGCCAAGGTCAGCGCGCCGCCGATGATGCCGAGTAGCGAACCGATGAGAAAGCCTCCCAAGTTGGAGGTGGGAAGCGCAATGACCGCCACGATGATGCCCAGTACCCCCAGGTACGTCGCAGTGGTGGGACGGAACCACGCGCCAAGGCCAAACATGACCAGCAACGCCCCGATAAGCAGGGTGGACACACCCGACACGGTAGAAATCATGACGAGCAGGTCCGAGATCTGCACCGTGAAGTAGGCCGGCATAGCGATGACGATGCCCGAAAGAATGAGCAGCAGCCCCGGAATAAACGGCCGCCCAGCGCGCCACGTCTTAAACCGCCCCCACACCGACCGTTCGGGCACCGCGGTACCGCGCTCATCGATTGAATCAGGTTCCACGGTGCCAGCTTCTGAAGCCGCGGAATCAGCAGACATTGCCGCGGCCCCGCTCCACAGATACGCCCACATTCTTTGCGGATAGCGTCTTCGCGCCTATGGAGGTGGCGCGCACGTCGTCGGCAGTCAGCGAAACCTGCTTGGCATAGAGGCCCCACGTTCCCGGGTCGGCGGACTGGGACAGCTGGCTGGCGTCGATGCCCACGTTCGCGTCCTGCATGACCAGCGAGCCCTCGATATTCGACGCACCAACGAGGAGACCAGTGGCCTCCACACTGTTATCGCCCTTCGCCTTGAGCGCGAGCGTGGACTCCCCCACCGCAGGCAGGTCAGTGGTGACATAAAGACACAAATCCGAGGCCACGGCGTGTTCCATCTTCAGCCGCGCGGTGGGAACATCCTCCTCGCCCTTCTTGTCGCTATCCACAAACAAGGAAAAGCCATCGCCTTCCAAGTGACGAATGTTGACGTTGAAGAACGTACCCGAGAGCGCCAGATTCGCCGTCAGACCGCCCTGCGCAACCGCAACTCCGGCCACTCCGAATGCTGCGAAGCCCGCAACGAGGCCCACCGCGGCCTTCGGAACATTGATTCTGCCCACAACGCCTCCTGAATTCTTAGCCCTCAAGATGATAGCTGAATGCTGACTCACTGATTTGGGGCCGGGGGATTTAAGGTAGGAGGCACGCACAGCAGCAATTAAAGGAGCGCGCATGTTCGGCTGGGTTGCCATCGCCGCATCGATCCCGGTGTGGCTGTACTTTTTCTACCGCCTCACGGCGCTGTTTCGGTTTATCCGCTCCGGCGGGCCCACGCAGCTGAACCGTACCGACCGGCCCCTGGCGCGCCTTGGTCGCGTGCTCATCGAAGTCTTCGGCCATACCCACTTCAAAGGCCGCCCGCTGGTCAACGCCGCGCACTGGCTCGTCATGGTGGGCTTCCTCTTTGGCGCCATCGTGTGGTTCGAGGCCTATATTCAAACCTTCGCGCCCGATAAGGGCTGGCCGTGGCTCAGCGACTGGCCGGTGTACCACTTCATCGAAGAGGTCCTCGCCATCGGCACCGTGCTCGGCATTTGCTTCCTCATCGGCGTGCGCCTGAAACTCGGCCACACCGATCGCGGCAGCCGCTTCTACAATTCGCAGGTCTTCCCCGCACGCCTGGTGGAGGCCATCGTCTTCCTCGAAGGCCTCGGCATGCTCGCCGTCAAGGCCGCCGCCATCGCCACGTACGGCGGTGGCTCCCCGTGGGCTGATTTCTTGACGATGCGTGTGGCGGGGGTGCTGCCGGCGTCGCCAAGCATGGTGCAATTCTTTGCCCTGGTGAAGCTGCTCACGGGCCTGGTGTTCATCGCGTGCATCGCCCACTATTTCCAGTGGGGCGTGATGTGGCACCGCTTCCTGGCGTTCTTCAACATCTTCTTCCAGCGCAACGCCGACGGCGAGAAGGCGCTGGGCGCTCTCCCCACGCCGGACTTGGAGGACCTCGAACCGGGAAGCTGGAAGATGCTTCTCGACGCCTCCTCCTGCACCGAATGCGGCCGCTGCCAGGACCTGTGCCCCGCATGGAACACCGAGAAGCCGCTGAGCCCGAAGAAGCTCATGATGGACCTGCGCCAGAGCGCGCTGGATAATTACAACCCGCATGAGGGGCTCAACGTGCTGGCGATGGCGGGCACGATTGATGATGACGTCCTGTGGTCCTGCACCAACTGCGGTGCTTGCGTTGACCAGTGCCCGGTGGATATCGAACACATCGACCACGTGGCGGACCTGCGCCGGTTCAAGGTGCTGGCGGAGTCCGACTTCCCGTCGGAGCTGACCGGGCTGTTTAAGAACATGGAGACGAAGGGCAACCCGTGGGGGCGCAACGCTTCGGAGCGCCGCGCGTGGATCGATGAGGCGCGTGCCGACGGCATTGAGGTGCCGATCATCGGCGAGGACGCCACTGATTTCTCGGACCTGGAGTACCTGTTCTGGGTCGGTTGCGCGGGTGCGTACGACGACAAGGGCCGCGCCACGACGCGCGCGGTGGTGGACATGCTGCACACTGCGGGCGTGAAGTTCGGTGTGCTGGCCACGGGCGAGACCTGTACCGGTGACCCGGCGCGCCGTGCTGGCAATGAGTTCCTGTTCCAGGTGATGGCGGAGCAGAATGTTGCCACGCTTAACGACGCCTTCGCCGGCGTCCCCAAAGGCCAGCGCAAAATCATCACGACGTGCCCGCACTGCTTCAACACGATCCGCAACGAGTATCCCGATTTCGACGGCCACTTTGATGTGCTGCACCACACGCAGCTGCTCAACCGTTTGGTGCGGGAGAAGCTGCTCGTGCCGGTGCCGCGTTCCCCGGAGAACCGCCGACGCGTCACGTATCACGACCCGTGCTTCCTGGGCCGCCACAACAAGGTCTTCGACCCGCCGCGTGAACTCGTCGAGGCGACCGGCGCAACGCTGGCGGAGATGGACCACAACCGCGACGAGGCCTTCTGCTGCGGTGCCGGTGGCGCGCGCATGTTCATGGAAGAAAACCAGGGCAAGCGAGTTAACGAGTTCCGCTCGGAGCAGGCCGTGGCGACCGGTGCCGAGCAGATTGCGACGGGCTGCCCGTTCTGCAATGTCATGCTGACGGGTGGTGTGAAGTCCATCGCGCCGCAGACACAGGTCAGCGATGTGGCGCTCATGCTTCGCGACGCCATTGCCCCCTCCGGCGACCTTCCCGCCCCGCGCGAGAAGGCCTTCCTCGACACTCCCCGCCGCCTGCCCGTGGAAGATTCCACCGCACCTTCCCCGGAAACACTCGCTGCGGAATCTGCCCCAACAAGCTCTCCGCAGGCCCCCACCGCTGCACCAAGTACGTCTGCGGCGCCGACACCTCCGACTGCCCCCAGCGCGCCCGCAGCTCCGTCTGCGCCGAGCGCACCGCAAGCACCCGCCGCGCCCAGCGCACCACAGGCAGCGTCAACGCCTCCTGCCGCGCCGAGCGCACCGCAAGCACCTGCCGCGCCGAGCGCGCCAACGGCTCCATCCGCTGCACCGCAGGCACCATCAACGCCGACTGCCCCCAGCGCGCCGAACACGCCTGCAGCACCCTCGACTCCATCTGCGCCACAAGCGCCCTCTGCTCCCAGTGCACCACAGAGTCCATCTGCTCCAACGGATCCCAGTGCACCGCAGGCCCCAGCTGCGCCACATGTCGCAGGAGCTCCAACCGCTCCTACAGCGCCGAGTGCTCCCAAAGCACCTACCGCACCGTCCGTGCCAGACGCACCCGCAGCTCCATCTGCACACACTCCGGCACCGAACGCAGCCTCTGTACCGCAGGCACCAGCCGCCCCTTCAGCACCGCCTACGCCCAGCGCTCCTGCGGCACCAGGCACGCCAAACGCTGCAGCTGTACCGACTGCACCGGCGGCACCCAAGGCTGCAACAACGCCAAGCACTCCCGGTGCACCGGCGGCCCCAGCGTCAAACGTTCCCGGTGCTCCCGCTGCACCAAACGCACCGCAAGCGCCCGCAGCACCAAGCGTTCCCGCCGCCCCGAGCACGCCAACGACGCCTCAGGCACCAGCCGCCCCTTCAGCACCGCCTACGCCCAGCGCTCCAGCGGCGCCGAGTGCGCCAAACACGGGGTCCGTACCGCAGGCCCCGTCCGCGCCAACTACCCCGCCGAAGGCTCCGGGGGCGTCGGAAAGCGAGGACTAGTGCGACGTCCGCCACACCACCGCCGCGCAGGGTAGGCGAGCTTTATATCGCACAGGTACGCTCTACTCCATGCAATCTGACGTGACCTACGTCCTCGCCTCGGGCGAGACCAACTACACCAACTCGCTGGTGTCCTTCGCATGGATTATGGCGGTGGCGCTGCTGGCGCCGTTGGTGTCTCATGCCCTGGGCAAGAAGATGCCGGCCGTGGCGCTGCTGATTTTCTTCGGCATGCTCATCGGCCCATCGATGTTGGACCTAGCAAATGAGGACCCCGGCATCGGGATGCTCAAGGAACTCGGCGTTGGCGCGCTGTTCCTGCTTGCGGGCTTTGAAATTGACCTCGCCACCCTGAAGTCGAAAGAAGCCGCCACAGGGTTATCCACGTGGCTCATCTGCGTGGTGGCGTGTGGCGTCGGCGCCTATTTCCTCATGGACGACATCCCCGGCGCCATCGTCATGGCCATCGCTTTGACCTCCACCGCCCTGGGTACCATCACGCCGATGCTCAAACAGGAGAAGCTCCTTGGCACGCGCGTGGGCGATTCCGTAGTCATCCACGGCGCGATCGGTGAGGTCGCGCCGATTACCGCGATGGCGCTCCTGCTGGGAACGCGCTCCACGTGGACAACGATGCTGATTCTTCTCGCCTTCATCGGCATTGCCGTGGCCGTCGCCGTCATGCCCTTCGCCATTACTACCCTCATGCCGTGGTTCAAGGATGCCTTCATCTCCGGGGCGGGCTCCACCAATCAGACCATCATGCGCCTCATCATCCTGATGCTGGCCATCCTCATGGCGGTGACGGCGGTATTCGAACTCGACATTGTCCTAGGCGCCTTCGCGACGGGCATCATCCTCAACCGCATCATTCCCGATGAGTTCCATAAGGGCTTGGAAAACCGCCTCGACGTGGTGTTTTATTCCATGCTCATCCCCGTCTTCTTCGTGGTCTCCGGCATGGCAATCGACTGGAACGTCATCCTGGACGAACCCATCAAGGTCCTCGGCATCCCGCTGCTCATCCTCGTGACCCGCGGCCTGCCGGTGTTCCTGCGCGAAAACCTTCACCAAACCGGCTCCAACGTCGAAACCACACGCGAGCGCATTCAGGTTGCCCTCTATGCGGCGACCGGCCTGCCCATCATCGTGGCCGTCATGACGCTAGCGGTGGATTCCGGCATCGTCGATAGTGAAATGGCCTCCATCTTCATCGCCGGCGGTGCCCTCACCGTCGCAATCTTCCCGTTCCTCTCCGGCCTCGTGCGCGAAAAGGCGGAAGAAAAGGGCTGATAGAATATAGGGCGTGACTAATCCCTTCAGCATGCGGCTTTCCGACGCCGAACGGACCGACGCCGTCAACGACCTCGCCCAGGCGCTGGGTGAAGGCCGTCTGACCATGGATGAGTTTGAGGAGCGCACCGACGCCGTCATGCTCGCCACCACCCGCCGCGAGTTGGCAGAAGTCTTCATGGATATCCCCACCAAGGCCAGCAGCGAGCTGAAGATTTACTCCCAGGGCGACGTCGCGCGCGCCTACCAGTCAACCCGGAAACCCCGCTTGGCCACCGCACTGGTTGGCTCCCTCGGGCTCCTTTTCGGAGCGATCGCATCCTTCGGCACCCTGTCCGGCGCCACCGCCGCACTCACCGGCACCGGCCTACTTTTCCTCATCCCCGCGTTGTGGATCATGCTGTACGTGGCCAAGGTGGGCCCGGAGTCTTGGCACCAGCCCTCAGCGCGGCAGATTGAGCGCCAGCGCATGCGCGAGCTCAAGGCCGCCGGCGCCGAAGAACGCGCGCAGATGCGGGCGTTGGAGCAGGCGCAGTGGGCGGAGAGGCGTCGCCAAGCAAGTGAAATTACCGGGGATGCGATGAATCTTGCCAAACGCAAGCTGAAAGAGTGGAACCAGAAGTAACATATCCGGCATGACTCACAACCGGATTTTTGATCAATCCACCAAACTACAGGGCGTTGCCTACGATATTCGCGGCGAGGTTTCCACGGAAGCCGAGCGCATGGAGCTCGACGGGCACAGCATTCTGAAGCTCAACACCGGCAACCCGGCGGTGTTTGGTTTCGATGCGCCGGATGTCATCATGCGCGACATGATTGCGGCGCTGCCGACCTCGCAGGGCTACTCCACGTCGAAGGGTATTATCCCGGCGCGGCGCGCGATTGTGACCCGCTATGAGCTGGAGGATTTCCCCAGCTTCGACGTCAATGACGTGTACTTGGGCAACGGCGTCTCCGAGCTGATTTCGATGGTGACACAGGCGCTGCTTGACGACGGCGACGAGGTTCTCATCCCCGCCCCTGACTACCCCCTGTGGACGGCGGCGACGTCGCTGGCGGGTGGCACGCCGGTGCACTATTTGTGCGATGAGGAGGATGATTGGAATCCGTCCATTGAAGATATTCGCGCGAAAGTAACGGAGAAGACCAAGGCCATTGTGGTCATTAATCCGAATAACCCGACGGGTGCCGTGTACTCGCGTGAGACCCTGCAGAAAATCGTGGATGTGGCGCGCGAGTATAACCTGCTGATTCTGGCGGATGAGATTTATGACCGCATTCTGTATGACGGTGCGAAGCACATTTCGATTGCCTCGCTGGCGCCGGATTTGCTGACGATTACGTTTAACGGCTTGTCGAAGGCCTACCGCGTGGCCGGCTACCGTGCCGGTTGGATGGTGCTGACAGGCCCGAAGTCCCATGCGCGTGGTTTCATCGAGGGCTTGGATTTGTTGGCGGGCACGCGCCTGTGCCCGAATGTGCCGGCGCAGCACGCGATTCAGGTCGCGCTGGGCGGGCGGCAGTCAATTTATGAGCTCACCGGTGAGGGCGGGCGCTTGCTCAAGCAGCGCAACATTGCCTACGAGAAGCTCAATGAGATTCCCGGCGTGTCCGTGGTGAAACCGATGGGCGCGCTGTACTGCTTCCCACGCTTGGACCCAGAGGTCTATGAGATTCACGATGACTCGAAGCTCATGCTCGACATCCTGCGCGCCGAGAAAATCCTCATGGTGCAAGGCACCGGCTTTAACTGGCCCACGCCGGATCATTTCCGCGTGGTCACGCTGCCGTGGGCCTCGCAGCTGGAAAACGCGATCGAGCGACTCGGCAACTTCCTGGTGAGCTACCGCCAGTAGCACCGCCGATACCTGAACTTCGCGCGATAGGGCCCACGGCGCAAAGAAAGCACAACACAAACGTGCATGCAGAATCCCTCACCGGCCGGTGTTATCAGTCCGGCGGGGCGGGGCTTCCCGGCTCGGAACGTGTGGATGTCCGTGATTCGGCCGGCTTTGCGGTCTGGGCGCGACGGCTTGTGCTAGGGCTCGCAACGGTGCTTACTGTTTCTTGACGGTTTTCGCGGATGCGCTGGGCGCGCGGCGCGCGGTGCGGATGCGCCGGTTCCCGCGGATCGCGGGGCCCAGCCGGCACCCATTTAATTTTGCCGTCTTCGCGCACGATGCGGCCCCGACCCGGCAAGCCATTGATGGCGTTGTGGTACTTGCACAGCGGGGTGAGGTTTTCGGGGTTCGTTTCGCCGCCTTTTCGCCATTCTGTGATGTGGTGTATCTGAGAGTAATCGGCGCCGCACAGGCACCGGTCCCAGGCACAGGTAGGTTGCTCACCGCTGGCCATGATGCGCTGCTTTTCCGAGGCAACGCGCTGGGTGCGGTGGAGTTCGACGGGGCCTTTGACGCGGTCGACAAGCATGACGAGGCCTTCTTCGGCGAGCTCCCGCTCGATGAGCTCTTGGCCGGTGATTTTCGCGCCGTTGGAAAGCTGAATCACGATATCCCCGAGGTCCGGCGCCGCTGGGTCGCCGGCCGCTGTGCTGTCACGGCCGGATGTCTCATCGATGGCAGGCTCGTCAGAAACATTAGACGGTGATGCGGCGGCGGACTCGGTGGGAGGCATGGCACCCGTGGAGTCGGGGCGCAGGGTAGATGTGGTGGCGGGCTGGGTAGGAGGCGTGCCGTCAGCAGCGGGCGCGGCGGAGTCGGGGCGCGGGGTGGAGGGATCACCTAAACGGCCCAAGATTGTGGCGTACTCGGGAAGCTCCATGACGGCGAGGGTCTGGGCCACGGGGCGGGCGAGGCGGCCCTCACGAAACGCGGCGGTAAAGGAACCCACCGGATCGTTTTCATCGATATTGGGGCGCAGGTCCTCGATGAGCGCGGCCGGGGCTGTGAGCGTGAGCTTCGACAGCTCCTTGCCACGGCGAATTGTCACGCCCGGCTTCGGCGCGGGCGGCGGGTTGAGCTCACGAATGCGCTTGCGCGCATAGCGGGCCACGGCCTTTTCATCCCCCGCGATGCCGCACAACTCAATGCGCAGATCCCACGCCTCACGCTGCTTCTTCAACCTTCCTGCGAAGCGTTCAATGAGCAGCAGCGTGGGCAGGTCGTGCCCATTGGCGCGGGCGGCCGAAACGGCACGCGCCTGTTTGCGGGTGAAGGAGGTGGGGGCAAAGTAGACGTCGAAAAGCGCCAGCAAGGAACGCGCCACAGACTCCGGACCCCACGCCCGCAGCTGCTCGAAGCTCAGCCCCGCAATGCCGGCGACGAGCTCAATGCCCGCCGCCTGGCTGCGAAGATGCGCTTCCACTAGGTTCATACCAGCCACGCTAAACGCCCCACCCACACTACACAATGGCACCGCTGCCAGCCTGTGGATAACTTGTTGATCGCGTCAGCAATACTTTTCTTTATTATGAAACTCATTCACAATAGTAGGCATGACTAATCTCAGCCCGTGGCGCACGGGGCTCCTAGGATTTCTTGCCATCACGGCCCTCGCAACCCTCGCGGGACTATTCATCCTCCGCCCCACCAGCGCGCTTACTGAGCACACCAGCCCGGACTTTTCCACCACCTACGCCCTCAATCATCCACAAGTCGAAGGCACCGTGGAGACCGTGGATAACCACCTGTGCTCCGATCCCCACACGGGCCGCGCCTTCGATGAGGCCCCGCTCATCCCCGCCGAGGGCGACGACACCTCCTGCACCCGCGCCCTCATTGACCTAAGCTCCGGCGCTGACGCAGGCCGCAAGACGCAGCTCGTATTCTATGGCGTGGCCAGTGACCCGACCCTCCACCCCGGTGACGAGGTAATTCTGACAGTTTCCAGCGACGGCACCTATGCCTTCGCCGATTTCCAGCGCGCCGGCAACCTTGGCTTGTGGGCGATTATCGCCGCCGTCATCATCATCGCCTTCGCCGCCTGGCATGGGCTGCGCGCGCTGCTGGGCCTCGGCATCAGTTTGGCCATCGTGTTCTTCTACCTCATCCCCTCCCTCATCGAGGGCCATTCCGCGCTGCCGCTGGCGCTCGTTACCTGCGCGGCCATCCTTTTCCTCGCCGTTCCTCTCGTGCACGGCGTGAACTGGAAATCCGCCTCCGCCCTGGGAGGAGCATTGGTGGCGCTGGCGTTGTCGGGGGCGTTGGGGTGGGCGTCGATAAGCAGCACGGCACTGACGGGTTCCAGCTCGGAGGATAACCTCAAGCTGCTGCTCTACATGCCGGGGGTTTCCGTCGTGGGAGTGCTGCTGTGTGGGTTCATTGTGGGCGCATTAGGCAGCCTCAACGATATCGCGGTGGCGCAGGCCTCCACCGTGCGCGAGCTCAACGCCGCCGACCCCACAGCCGGGCCCGGCGCGCTTTTCATGTCAGCCATGAAGGTGGGCCGCGACCATATCGCCTCCATGGTGTACACCATCGTGCTGACCTATACCGGCGCGGCTCTGCCGCTGCTCATGCTCATCACGGCGGCGCAGCGCCCAGCCCTGCAGATCCTCTCCAGTGACCTCGTCGCCACAGAGGTTCTGCGTTCCTTGCTGGGCGCGATGGCGCTGACCCTGGCGGTGCCGCTGACCACCGCGATTGCGGCGTTTACTGTACCGGAAGGACGCGACCAAGCGCCTCGACGGTCCAGCCGGCCTCGCGCCAAGCATCGACGCTGAGCACGTTGCGCCCATCGATGATGTGGCGGCGGGCCACGAGCTCGCCGGCCCCAGCCGGGTCGAGGTCGCGGAATTCCTGCCACTCGGTGGCGAGGATGACCAGCTCGGTGTCCTTGAGTGCCGCGCTTGCCGACGCCGCGTAGTTCAGCGTCGGGAACACCTTCTTGGCGTTCTCCATACCTTGCGGGTCATAGACCGTCACGGCGGCTCCCGCCAGGGAGAGCGAACCGGCCACGGAGAGCGCTGGCGAATCGCGGACGTCATCGGAGTTGGGCTTGAAAGCGCAGCCCAACACGGTAACGCGGTGGCCCAAAAGGGAGCCGTCGAAAGCCTGCTTGGCCAGGTCCACGACGCGGTCGCGGCGGCGCATGTTGATGGCGTCGACCTCGCGCAGGAAGGTCAGGGCTTGGTCGGCGCCGAGTTCACCGGCTCGCGCCATGAACGCACGGATGTCCTTGGGCAGGCAGCCGCCGCCGAAACCGAGGCCCGCGCCGAGGAACTTGCGGCCGATGCGCTCGTCGTAGCCGATGGCGTCGGCAAGCTTGACGACGTCCGCCCCTGCAATCTCGCAGATTTCAGACACGGCGTTGATGAAGGAAATCTTGGTGGCCAAAAAGGCGTTAGCGGAGACCTTGACCAGCTCGGCGGTCTGCAAGTCGGTCACGATGAACGGGGTGTTCTGTGCCAGTGGCTGGGCATAGACCTCGCGGGCAACCTCTTCGGCGTTACTTACACCGTCGGCGAGCCCTGCCTCGCCGACGCCGAGGACGATGCGGTCCGGGGTGATGGTGTCCTTGACCGCGTATCCCTCGCGCAGGAACTCCGGGTTCCAGGCAATCTCCACGCTGGTGCCCTCTGGGGCCAGTTCATCGGCCATCTCCTGCAGCCGCGCCGCGGTGCCTACCGGGACGGTGGATTTGCCGAAGATGATGTGCTCGCCCTTAAGGCGCGGTACGAGCTCCGTGATGACGGACTCCACGTAGGTGAGATCCGCGGCATAGGAGCCGTGGGCCTGCGGGGTGCCGACGCCGAGGAAGTGCACGTTGGCGAACTCCGCGGCGTCATCATAGCTGGTGGAAAAATCTAGGCGGCCGGCCTCGATGTTGCGCTCGAGTACCTCCGGCAGGCCAGGCTCGTAGAACGGCACGCGGCCGCCCTTCAGAGCTTCAATCTTGTTTTCATCAACATCTACACCGAGTACCTCGTGGCCGAGCTCCGCCATACAGGCGGCGTGTGTCGCACCTAGGTAGCCGGTACCAATAACAGTCATACGCATAACCGGCTATTTTAGGCGCTCCTGTGCCTGCTTGCCCGACGAGGTGCAGAATGTTTAGCGGAAGTTCAGATAGGACTTCGACGGTGTTGGCCCGCGCTGGCCTTGGTACTTCGAGCCCAGAGCGCCGGAGCCGTACGGCGCCTCCGCCGGCGAGGACATCTTAAAGATTGCCAACTGGCCCACCTTCATCCCCGGCCACAGTGAAATGGGCAGGTTCGCGGTGTTAGACAGCTCGAGCGTGATGTGCCCGGAGAAGCCCGGATCGATGAAGCCCGCCGTGGAGTGCGTCAGCAGACCCAGGCGCCCCAGGGAAGACTTGCCCTCCAAGCGGCCTGCGAGGTTGGCCGGCAAAGTGAACTTCTCCAGCGTGGCACCCAGCACAAACTCACCTGGGTGCAGCACAAAGGCATCACCCTCAGCCACCTCCACCTCGCTGGTGAGGTCCGGCATCTCCTGCTTGGGGTCGATATGCGTGTAGCGCGAGTTATTGAACACGCGGAAGAACTTGTCCAAGCGCACATCGATGGAGGAAGGCTGGACCATCTCGGCGTCGAAAGGCTCGATGCTCAAATGCTCGGGAGCATCAGCGGCGATGGCGGCACGGATATCACGATCAGAAAGAAGCACGGCTCATAGTCTACCTCCCCACTGGGCCTTTTATGGCCTCGGGCGGCGGCGGTGCTAAGCTTTACGACGATGCACAATCTGCATTGCGCCGACGTAGTTTAATGGTAGAACTGCAGCTTCCCAAGCTGCTGGCGCGGGTTCGATTCCCGTCGTCGGCTCCACTTATCTTTCCAGCTCATGGACTAATTTCATACCTGCAGGATGGACCATGACAGCCCCTATCTTCACGCCGAAAACCACAGCGGAGCTTCGCTCTGAGCGTGAGCATATACTTCAAGATCTTGCGCCCCGCACAATCGATGAACTCCGCGAACTTCGTGCGATAGATCAAATCCTAACTATCGATGAGGCCATTCTGAATCAGTATGAAGCTCTGTGTTTCGTTATCGGCGACTAGGAACAGATATGGTTTCTCTCAGGACTGCACCTTCCCTAGTCTGAGCTTCTAAAAATCTCTTCAAGCGCCCCACGTCAACTCAAGGGTGCGCGGCAACAGACTCCACACAGGCAGGACACAATGGGCAAGAACGAACCAGCGGGAATCACCGACGCACCCAAGAAAAAAGGCACCAACCACAACGCCATCATCGCGTTGATCCTGATTCTCGTCGGCCTTGGCGTCCTGCTCTACCCCGTCGTAGCCACGCAATGGAACAACTACAACCAGTCCCGCGCCGCGGAAGAGTACGCGAAGCTCGAAAAACAAGCCCCGCCTGAGGTTCTGCACACCGCGTGGGAGGAAGCACAAGCCTACAACGCCGGGTTGGGCCAGATCAGCATCGACGACGCTTGGACCACCACCGATGACGAAGACTCCCCCGAGTACCAGCGATACCGCCAGTACCTGTCGGTATTGTCTGAGACCGATGCCATGGGCCGCATCGTCATCCCTTCCATCGATTCTGATCTGCCTATTTATCACGGCACGTCGGAGAAGGCACTCTCCCGCGGTGCGGGCCACCTCTACGGCACGGACCTACCCGTCGGCGGAATAGGCGACGGCGAGGGCCGGCACGCAGCACTCTCTGCCCACACAGGTCTACAGAACGCCACGCTGTGGGACAATCTCACCAAGGTCAAGAAGGGTGATGCTTTCTACATCGCCGCCGGCGGCGAGAAGCTCAAGTACGAGGTGCACGATATTCGGGTCGTCGAGCCAGCAGACACCAGCTCGCTCCACCGCGTACCGGGCCAAGACATCGTTACGCTCATTACTTGTACCCCCTACGGGGTTAACACCCATCGCTTGCTCGTCACCGGCCACCGCGTGCCGATGGATCCGGAAGACGAGGCTGCATTCAACAGCTCGGGTGTGCACTGGCAGTGGTGGATGTGGGCCATTCTGGCTGCCGCGGCCATTATCGCGCTTTTGCTCATCTACTGGTGGCGCAAATATGTCAGCAACGCCAAGGACACCGCGCTTGACGACGACCCGCAGGACTCCTAACCAACAATGAATATGCAATAAGGCCCGCCCTTCCCTGCTTGTTGGAAGAGCGGGCCTTTTCTAAAAGTAGCTGCAGGCGCTGGTTCTATGCCGGGCGACGTCGCAAAGCAAGGCACCCTGCCGCGATAATCGCGGCCCCAGCGAGAGCCCACAGGCCTACGCCCTCACCACCGGTCTTGGGCAGTGCACCCTTGGTGATGTCGGCGACCTGAAGGATGCCGACCTTCTTCACGCAATTAGCAGCGGTGTCGGACTCAGCGCACCTATTACTGGTGATCGCGGTCCCTCCTGAGAGCACCTCGATGACTGCATTGCCATTCTGATCCCACTTCGTCGAGAACTTGATCGGCGCGGGCAGCAGGTTGTAGCCTTTCGGCGCCTTGGTCTCGATGAGGTAGTACACGCCAGGGGCGTCCAAGCCTTCGAGCTTGACGCGGCCTGTGGTGGTGGTCGTGGACTGCTTCACCACGGGGTTAGCATCAGTGTTGACGCTGCCATCCGTGTTGAGCTTCAAGTTGCCGTCAGCGTCACCACGGTGGACGGTGAACTGCGCGCCGTCGAGCAACTCGTCGGTTTGAATCTTGTCCGGCGCGGCTGGATCATAGCTAACCTTTTCAAGCAGGACATCCATCTGCTTGGTCTCCAGCGGGATACAAGAGGTGTCTTTCCAACCGCCCATCTCTGCCTCGTTCATGAGGCCAAAGTTGGGTTCATGTAGGCCATCCTTGGTGTAGCAGCGGGAGTTACCGGCAGGCTGACTCGGGTACCCGGCAGGGACGGATGTGCTATTCAATTTGGTTCGATCCAGCTTGAAGCGCACCGTCACCTCGTAGACGTGCTGCCCGGAGCTTCCATTGACGCCCTTGGGCTTAATGATCTTTGGAGTGTCGTTCTTGTTGAGTTCATACGGACCGGCACCCTGATAGGACTGCGGCTCGCTGGTCTTGTTGAACTCGTCCTTGAAGACCACAGTGGCCCCGGTAACCGTGGCGGCACCGACGAACTTCGGGGTGTCCGTCAGCTTCCCGTAGATCACCTCATTGGTATCGAAGCCGGGGGAGTCCGGTGCAGCTACAACAACGTTGTACTTCGCGGTGTATTCATTCGTGCTTCCTTGAACCGGCTGCGGCGCACTGTCGACGGCAACCTTATCGACACAGGCATCGGTGGCAACGTTATCGTTTTCAGCCGGGCTCGACTCACCGTCCGTGGCTTGGAAAGACACCCTGTTCGGGCTACACACCGTCTTAAGGTTGCCGTTCTCATCCTTGCGCACAGGCGCCGAGACGACGAACTCTACTTTCGCTTTGCCTGGAAGAGTACCAACATAGCCCATCATGTACCGCGACTCACCAGCTGTAGCTGACGGCAGGGTCATTCCGGCATAAATACCGGTCCCCGGGCCAATCTCGTTGGGTCCTGGCTTACGCTCGTTGACGAGTGTGGAGCCAGACCCGAAGTCTTCGAACTTAGCAGTGGGGCCCGAAGCGTTCACTCCATAGTGCGTATCCGTCGGCAGGTACTCCCAAAACGTACCACCTGAGCTTGGGTTGTTTGTTGTATTTTCCACGGAGATGGTCCAGAAAGTACGCACCTCTCCGTCTACTACTTTGGTTTCAGAGCGTTGCTTCTTCACCGCAATGTTTGATTGCAGCGCTGGCGGCGGCGGAACTAGGTCGGAGGCCGCGTCCGTGTTAAATGAAGCAGGCAGGTTGTTCATTATGTTGACCAACTCGAACGTCGGACTATCGAGATCCGGGTTAGTGATTTTCAACTCAAAGCCCAGCTGATTCGCATTCGCACTACCCGAGCCAAAACCCAGGTTTCCATTGGAATAGGTCCACGCCTTACCCCAGGAAGCAGAAGGGTTAGAGATCGTACGCCCATCCAACGTCTTGATACCGGTGAGATCCCAAGTCGTGATTTCGCCGGTCTGTGTGTCAATGCGTTCAAGGATAAGCTTGTCGCCTGCCTTAGACTTACTCTGGAAACCCCACATATACTTCTGGGCTTGCGGGAGCACCGCCCAGTCCTCCGAAAAAGACTGCTGGTTTCCGAACACACGTTTAGCAGTGGCCTTACCGACATCGTTGACGTTACCGACATCGATTCTATAAAGGCGCCGAGTACCAGAGGTAGACGTGTTAGCCACGAAGAAACCCTCGCTGGTATACACGCCCGCGTTAAGCACATCCCGGTCGCTGCTCGTTTCGAACGGGGTACCGGTACTTCCGGCCGCAAGGATAGGCCCAAGGTTATGTACCACACCGGTCGCCGGATTAATCTGCAGGAGATTTCCTGCCGGGTAGCAAGGATCACCATTTAGGCCGCGAATCTGGCTCACCGCATAGAGCCAGTTATCGCTCGAGTTGAAGGCCAGAGAGTTATAGACCCATGGTGTTTTCTCGCCGACTTGCTGATAGTCACGCCCCTGATCGATCTGGCGGCGCAGGACAGAGGTATCTCGGTTCAGCCCGAGGGGCTCACTGGTCACCACGTAGATGGGGCTGCCGTCGGCAAATTCAGCTGGGGTGAGCTCGCGCTTTGGCTGCCTGCTTGTAACCGGATCTTGGCACTCTTCTTTCGCAGGAACAGTGAAGGAAGCTGTAAACACTGTATTGTCTGGCCCGCGGTGAACACCCTTAAACTGAATCTGTGCGGTGCCACCAATAGTAATCTGCGGCAGGATGACTTGGTATTCCTTGGCGCTAATCCTTTTGTAGGTCACCTTCGCCTCATACCAACCTCCGTTGGCACCGGTGTAATAGATCGTCAGGTCATCAGGGTTAGTCGATAAATAACTGTTAACGCTGGATTTGAGGGTAACCACCGTGCCTTGCGGAATGGACAGCTGGCCGCCAAAAAGCTCACCGGCCGGAATCTTAAAGTTCGGGATATAGCGGCTTCCCTTGAGCACGTAACCATCGTTTTGCATCGTGATGGTTCGGTCGCCTGCAGCGTACGGGGTAATGTTCGGTGCTGCCATCAGGCGAGCTGGAGCCTCGTCAACGTCAGCAATTTCCAGCGGCTCAGTCACTTCCGAAGGAGCTTCTGGGGTTTCGCTGGATTCCGTTGAAGACGTGCTGGGCGTCTCCTCGGCTACTCCCCGCACATCGACGGACATCCCACTAAGTTCGGAATCCTCTACGACCGCTGGGATCTTCAATGAGAAAGCTGCTCCCGCTGGCACGTCAGTAGAAAGGCCAGTGATTCGGAAAGTCGCTGAAGAGCTGGTCGATTTTACAACGAGGTTGTCTCCTTCGCGGACGGGGATCGCCTCGCCGTCGATAGTCAGTGTGTAGGCCGTGCCTTCGAACTCCAGTCCTGTAGTCTCAACAGTGAACTCCAACTCCTCCACGGTTCCGGCGTCAACAAAGTGGCCTTCAAATGTTGCGGAGTCGCCAGCAGTCAGGCTCAGTTGGTCTGCGGAATCGAGCTTGGTGCGCAGGGTTGTGGTTTGCGCTTCGGCTACGGCACCAACGATTCCGGGCAGAGCAGCCGGTGCAGCAACACCAACAATGAGAGCCAGCGCCGCGATGAACGCCGCTAAGACGCGCCAGCGGTACACTACCGGCTCGGCCGGGTGAGTATCTGTCCAGGACATTAGCGTCCCTCGCTTTCTGAATTCTTCCTGCGGCTAAAAGCAATCATCACGAAACCGGTAGCAATCAATGCCAACGCTCCGGCCACCACACCGAGTACTTCTGCACCGGTCATTGCCAATGAGCCTCCATTCCCTTGCGAACGGTTCGGGGAATCTGAAGTTGTGTTTGTACCAGATTCCGGGTTGTTAGGTGGCGTTGTCCCAGGCTCGTGCGGAGTCTCTCCTGGCTTTGTCGGTGGTACCGGGGGAATCAACGGAGGGAACACCGGCGGAAACTTTGGCGTTGTCCGCGGAGTACTCGAGGTTGTCGATGGAGTATTCGGGGTTGTCGGGGCCGTGGGGGTCGTCGGCGGCGTCGGCGTTTCACCCGGCTTGTGGGTCTTGGCCACAATCACTCCTGGCACTGGGTTCGGATTGTCCACCACTGTGTGGAACGGAACCACCACCACAAACGGACTAATCTCCCGGTAGGAGTCATCCGGGGCCGTCGACGTCACCACATAGAAACCATTGGCAAGACCACCAAACGTCACCTCTCCATTGGCATCGGTGACTTTCTCCGCGTGCATATCAGTGCGCCAATCACGAACCTCGTCGAGATTCGCGTTCCGTACGCGGGCTGCGTCGTCAGCGTTGGTCGGGTCCAAGCCGGCAAGCCGGGCCAGACGAATCGTAACTCCCTGAATCTTTCCCGCAGGCGCATGACCATCGTCATTCGGATTACCTTGTGTAAGCCGCACTGTCACCGTATCCGTAGCCGAAGTGCGTTCCGCACCAGTGGACTGCTGCCCGGCAACCTGCACCGCTTCTGCAGCAACCACGCCCGGCCCTGCGAACGCAATCGCACACGCTACTCCAACGGCAGCCACTCGGGCCGACCATGCATTTGTCAACCTCTTCATCGCCTTACTCCCGCACGCTACCTTCCTCATAAATAACTTCTTGTGCTCCAGCAACCGCCTTCTGGCGACGCAGCCACCACACCAGCCAACACCCAATGACAATCACCGCAGCCAACAGCGTGTACATCCACCACTGCCAGCCCGGTCCGTGGGAGGCGTCGAACACCGACTCCTCTCCCGGCTCCAAAGGAACCTGATGGCCACGCACCAACAAGCGGTGCGTATTAATCCCGTACGGGGTGCACGTAATCAGTGTGACGTAATCCTGATCAGCGACTGGTCGCAGACCATCTACCTCGCTCGGCAGCACAACTTGAATGTCGTCTACGACGTATTTCAATTTGTGGCCAGCAACCTGAATGTAGAAAACATCTCCCTTGGAAGCCGAATCAAGGTGATCAAACATCGTTGAATTCGCCAGGCCCGTATGCCCCGTGATGACGGAATGAGTTCCTGGTCCGCCGACCGGCAAATCAGAGCCATACAAATGCCCCAGACCACGTTGCAGTGTCTTATCTGCGGTGCCATGAAACACCGGCAGATCAACGTCTACGGCTGGGAAGACAAGGCGAGCCATCGCTTCGGTCTCACCCAACTGTTCCAGGTAAGCCTCATAATCGGGATTATCCACACCGATACGGTTCAGCCACGGATCCAAGATCGGACCCGAAGTCTGCTCCTCGTTGTACGCATGCGCAGCATCCCATACGGAGTCCTGCACCTGCGCCGGTGTCTCTTTGTCCAGTCGCGCATACTCTTGCGCCACCCGTGAGGCATTCCAGTTGTTCCAGGCGGTCGAGACCACTGGGTACAGCATCACCAACAACCCGACGACAACGATTACCGCCGGAAGAGCTAAGCCTCCACGGCGCCTGTGCCGCCGGCCCATTTCCTGGCCTACCACCGAAGTCAACGACCCGCACCACCCAAAACAATGCCCCACGCGCTAGCGCAGCGCGACCGGGATTACAACGAAAGATAAAGATAGGGACCGGAATCTACGCCTAGTCCAGTCCCTTCATTGGGTCGGGCGGCCTACCTTGGCTACCCGACCCGCAACGCAGACCATTACTGGGTAGTCTGCGCTACCGGAACTACGCCCGGCCATTAATTACGCGCGGTACGACGAGCGAACCATGCACCAGCGGCAACAATTGCTGCACCAATAGCGGCCAGGATGCCGACACCGGCACCACCGGTCATCGGCAGGTTCGGGGTGTCCTGCTTGATGTTCTCAATCTCAGACACCAACGTGACCTTATCGTCACCCTCGAGATTGCCCTCTACCGAGATGTTGTCGCGAGTGAACTCAATCTCAGTGACGTTATCCTCAGGCAGTGCATAACCGGCTGGGGCCTTGGTCTCCTTCAGACAGAACTTCTTCACGTCAGTAACCTGTGCATTGTCAGCAAAGTCCGTAACGTGCAGACCGTCGATGGTAATGGAGCCATCGTCTCCAGTGGTCCACTTGTCAGCGCCCTTGACAGTCACCTTGGAACCCAAGGAGGTCTTGTCGGTGCACTGGTACAACTCAAACTCAGCGCCCTGCAGGACCTTGCCTTCTTCCTTGCCGTCCTTCTTCACAACCTTCAATTTGCCGTGGTAAGTGACAACCTCGTTGGTCTTGTTCTTGACCTCGTTGCCGGTGTTCGGGTTGTTGAAGATGACATCAGCCTGGTTCTTCAGTTCGGTGGTGTCGCCGACCTCCTTGCGCTTGACGCCGAAGGTCAGAGACATCTTGGCGCCCGACTGGACCTTGGCCAGGCCCGAATCGGTCAGCTTAACGACGAGCTTGTTGCCCTCGTCGGCCGGAGTGTTGACCGCGTAGTCACCCGCCTGCAGAACGGTGTCACCCGCCTTGACCTCGGTAACCGCCTGGAAGTCCAGGCGCTGATCCAGCTGATCCTCAAAACGGAAAGCAGTCAGGCTCTTGCCCTCACCCCAGGTCGGAGCGTCAGCCTTAATGGTGTAGGTGTAACCATCCTGGATGTGCTTATCCGCATCCTCGACGGTCTTCTCGGTCTTGGTCTCCGTGTTCTTCGGGTAAGCAACGACGTTGTAGTTCCACTCGTCAGTAGCCTCATTGACCATCGGAACGGAAACGATGAACGGAGCACCAGCAACGATGCCGGCCGGAGCGTTAGTTTCCTCTACCAAGTAGATGCCCAGGTCCAAGTCCTTGAAAGCCACCTTGCCGTCGGCACCGGTGGTCCCTTCGGCCGTCGTGGTGGTCTTGTTTTCATCCTTGACGTCGGCAGCGGTCTTCGGGAACTTAGACCAGTCGCCATTCTGCAGGTCGTAGTTCAGCTTGGTGATCTTGTAGGTCACACCAGCGAGCGGCTCACCCTGTACGCCTTCCATCTCCTGGCCGGTAGCTGCATTACCAGACTCGGCACCCTTCTTCTTGTAGAGGGTGATGGAGCCCTTCATTTTAAAGTCGATGTTGGCCGGGTTAACGGAGGTGCCCACGGAAGCCTCAGAAGTGGTAGTCGCCGTAGCATCGGCGGCGGCATCGTCCTTAGCCAGGGCGCCCGGAGCGGAGATTCCCAGGGAGAGGCCTACGACTGCTGCGAAAGTGACCGAACGAGCGGTACGAGAGATCTTATTCACGGAAACAGGTCCTTTACATGAGTTGTGTAATGAGACACCGCGCCTCATCAGCTGTACGCAATCCACTCCACACGGTTTACACACCATGGCCCGGCCCATCGCTAAGAGTCTTTCACCCACATAGAGCGACGTTCCCAAGAAGGTAAGGCACCTACCCGGGCCCCTAGCCTAAGTAACGGTAGCCTGTGGATTACATAGCTAGACCCTATACCTAGAAGAAGAAATGCGATATCGAACAAATGCCCGCTTCCCATAAAACCAGCTAGCCCTCTCAAGTAATCGCCCCCCCCCCCGCGCAGATAATAATTATATTCGCAGTTAAACTGCGGTATTGGTAGCTGCCATTCCACTTTGAGTGATATCGACCTCACCGCCCCCTTACGGGGGCTCTAGCAGCCTTGCCCAGGCACATTGGTGGCAACTATCTCACTGCGAAACGCTTACCAAGAGCGCCATGCAACCACCAGCACAACCATTAACACTGTCAATATCGCCAGGTAGACGTGAATCTTCATGGGCAACCACTGGGGCGCGGCAAGAAGGTACCTCAGGACAATCCCGAAGCCATATATTTTCTCGGTCTTTAACAAACTCCAGATAGAAAGCTAACATCCCTAGGTTTCTTGGCGGGGCTCTCTAAGAACGATCACCAGTAGTTTTCGCGGCACGAAGGAGCGCCGCATAAGCGCCGTCGCGGGCCAGCAGCTCAGCGTGGGTGCCGCGCTCGGCCACGCGGCCGGCGTCGAGGACGACGATCTGGTCGGCATCGCGGATGGTGGACAGGCGGTGCGCGATGACCAGGCGGGTAGCGTCCGCGCCAAGCACTGCGTCCTGGATGGCGCGCTCCGTTTCGTTGTCGAGGGCCGAGGTAGCCTCATCCAGGATGAGCACCCGTGGGCGACGCAGCAGCGTACGCGCCAGCGAGAGGCGCTGCTGCTCACCACCGGAGAAGCGGTAGCCGCGCGAGCCCACGAGAGTATCCAACCCGTCGGGAAGCGCGGCGATGACCTCGTCCACGCGGGCGGCGTGCAGGGCCGCCCGCATTTGCTCCTCGCTGGCATCGGGCTGCGCGAAGAGGAGGTTCTCCCGCACTGTGCCGTGGATGAGGTAGGTCTCCTGGGAAACCACGCCAATGACCTCCGCGCGCTGCTCAGGTGGAATATCGCGCAGGTCGACCCCGCCCAGGTGCACGGTGCCTTCGGTCGGATCGGCAAGGCGCGCAAAAAGTGCGGCCACCGTGGACTTGCCGGACCCGGTATGCCCCACTAGCGCGGTGGTGGTGTGGGCGGGGATGGAAAGGGAGACGTCGGAAAGCGCGTCGGTGTCGGTGCCGGGGTAGCGGTAGGAGACGTGCTGGAGGGTGAGGGAGGCGTCGGCAAGCTGGGCGGGCTGGGTGGCCTCGGTGAGTTCGGGCTCCAGGTCCAGGTACTCGAAGATGCGGCTAAACAGCGCCATCGACGCCACCCACTGCGCGCCCACGTTGAGCAGGCCGGTAATGGGACGGAAGATCTGGGTCTGCAGGGTGGAAAAGGCGATGAGCGTGCCAATCGTAATGCCCGGGCGCAAGCCGGCCGCCAGGTAAATCAGGGCCGGCATCACGCCGAAGATGATTTGCGTCAGCGCCATGCGCCAGCGCCCGGCCAACTGCGATTCCAGCTCCAAACGGATGAGGGAGCGGGAGGTTTTCTCAAAGCCGTCATAGACGCGCTCCTGCGCACCCAGCGTGGCCGCCAGGCGCATGCCGGACACGGACAGGTTCTCCGAAATGGTCTGCTGCAGCGTCGCCTGCGCGCGGCTGTTTTTCTCCATGAGGCTGCGGCGCAGCACGGCGGCGCGGCGGGTGAGCCACACGGCGGGTGGCAGCACCAGCAAGGACAACAGCGAGAGGGTGGGCGAAAGCGCCACCATCGCTACCAACGTGGCCACCGTCATGGTGAGGTTGCTAGCCACGGAGGTCGCGGTGGTGGTCACCATGCCGCGCATCGCCGCGATGTCATTGGTCAGGCGGGATTGGATCTCGCCGCCCCGGTTATTGGTAAAGAACTGCAGCGATTGGCGCTGCAGGTTGGCAAAGACCTGCGTGCGCAGCTCGTGCATGATGGTGTGCCCCACCCGCGCGGATAAAAAGGACTGGATAACGCCGATGGCCTGAGAGACCACGGTGATGGCCAGCATGCCGCCCACCAGCCACAACAGCAGTGCGGTGTCGTGGTTGGGAATGGCCTCGTCCACGGTGCGGCGCACCAAGAAAGGCTGCACCACCGTCAGCCCGGAGGTGGCGATGATGAGCGCCACCACCACAAGCAGCGTGCCGCGGTGCGCGGCAAAAAGGCCGGCGACGCGAGCAAACTTCACCGGGTGCTGGGCCAGCTGATCGACGTCCGCCGGGTCCTTCACCGCGGTGTGCATCGGCCGGGTCATGGCTTAACCGCAGGTAACGATGGGCTGCGGGTCGTAGACCGTGGTGGTGGTCTCCCGGGAGATCTCCTTGCCGGAGAGGTCCTTGATCACGCGGGTATCGGACGTCGTGAAGCCCGGCGTGCCAGACGACGGCGAGCAGTCCTCACTCACCGACTTGCGCTGCGGCTCGGTCTTGGCCCAGCGGCCGTTGTTGATGGATTCGACGTCGACAGTCTTCACGCCCTTGAAGCGCACGGTGATGTCGTTGCCGAAGTCAGTCTCGATGCGCACTGGGTGGTTCGAGGTGTTCTTGAACTGCAGGTCAATAGCACCTTCATAGACGGTGGCCTCGCGGCCTGCCGGGTAGCGCGAGATGTAATAGGAGTGCGGGGTGTGCGCCACGTCCTCCATGCCCGCGAAGTACGCGGCGTTGTAGAGGGTGGTGGCGAACTGAGAAATGCCGCCGCCCACGGCCTTACCGGCATGGCCGTCGATGATGATGCCGGACTCCACGTAACCCTGCGCGGTACCGCGCGGGCCGGTGTAGCCGTTGAGGGAGAAAGTCTCACCCGGGTTAACCACGGCACCGTTGACTTGCTGGGCTACCAGCCGGATGTTGGTGCCGGAGGCGCCGGAGAAGCCGCCAGTGGAGAACTCGGACACGGTGTCATCGAAGGTGGCCTTCTCCGCCATTTCCGTGGTGAAGTCTGCGGGGTCCGGCTTGTAATCGGCATCCCATTCGCGGTCGTCCTCGCTGCTCACACGGTCCTCGAAGCCCTCGAGGGTCTTCTCCCAGTCGATGATGGATCCATCCACCGAGGGCGTGATCTGCTTGTCATTGCCGCTGAAGGAAATCTTGGCGTTGGTGCCGGGCACCTCGGAGCCCTGCATGCGCTCTTGGAAGAGCTCGCGCGCGCGGTCTTTATCCACCTTGAGGCGCAGCTCGCCATCCTCGGCGGCAATGGACACGAACTGGGAAATCTCCGGCTTGCGCAGCGTACCGGCGGTGTTGTTCTCGCCCTTCAGGGTGAGCGGGTTATCCAGCGCGCGGGCAGCATCCCCGGTGCGCATGGCCTCAATCGCCTCATCATTAATCTGCGGCTCCACCACCATCGGCTCGACGTCTACGCCCTCGGGGTCGAGCCAGTGCTTAACGACGCCCTCGTGCAACTCTCCCTTTTCCACCGCCTGGCCGAGCTTGGGTGCGGTCTCTTTGAGGGAGCCGTCGATAAGCTCCAGGTTTCCATCCTCCGGTTCGATCTTCAGATCGTTGCCAACGCGCTCGAGCTCTCCGGAGAGCTGTGTTTCATCGACGTCCACGGCGACAGGGATTTCCTGGGTGGGCTTGATGAAGCTGTACAAGCGCGAGAAGGGGTTCAGGGAGGCGTCAGGAATGCCATCGACGGCCTTCTGATAGTTCAGGCTCAGGCCGGAATCTTGGGGGATAAGCTGCGAGCTTTTCTCCCCGGCACGGATATCCACGGGCTGAGCCGCAACGTCCCCGAGTTCCTGCTCCAGCTTCTCCACCGCAGCAGTGCGCTCCATGCGGGAGATGTCCACGCCGCCAACCGACGTCGCGCGCGGAACCTTGTGCTGGTTGGCCATCACATCCCACGCATAGGCGATGCCGGCGATGAGTAGGAGGCCGACGAGGACACCAAGGGTCACCTGGAGTCCCTTGCGTCGCTGCTGCCTGTGTCCGATTGCCTTTTTCACGTGTACGAGATTAACGTCTGCCAGCTAGTTTTTACTAGTCGCGCTCCTGCTGGACCACGACTTCGGCGGCCGCGTCGATGACCGCGTTGATGTCATCGTCCGTGGACCACAGCGGCATATCGGCCCCGGCTTCGAGGGCTGCGGCCACGGCCTCCGGCACGCTGAAGTTCTCCGAGATAGAAGCCATTCCTCCCAGGTCATCGGTGTAAATCGTGCCCTCGAAGCCCAGCTCCTCGCGGGCTAGCTGGTAGGCCCGCGGGTTGAGGGAAGCGGGTTCATCGCCGAGGCCTGGAACCACGAGGTGCCCCATCATGAGAGCCGCGTCCGGAGCTTGCGGGATTGCCGTGTGGAAAGGCACGAATTCGTGGCCATGCAATTCTTCCAGGGGCGGGGTAACGGCCTCACCCAGGTGCGTGTCCCCGGAGGCGCGCCCGTGGCCGGGGAAGTGCTTGAACACGGCCTTCACGCCGGCAGCCTGCAGCCCGCGGGCAAAGGCCGCGCCATACTCGCCGGCGGCCTCCGGGTCGGTGGAGAAGGCGCGGTCGCCGACGACCTCCAGGTCTCCCCCATCCACGTCGAGCACCGGGGCGAAGTCCACCGTCACGCCGTGGGCGCGCAGGCTGTGCCCGATTTCCGTGGCTAGGGCCTCGACCTCTTCTGGGCTATGGCCCTCCGCCATGGCCTGCGGGGAGGGGTAGTCGCCCAAGATTTCGGAAAAGCGCTGCACGCGCCCGCCCTCGAAGTCGATGGAGACCTCGAAGTCGCGGCCCATTTCCTCGCGCAAAGCGTTCACTCCCCGCGGGCCATCGCTCAGCAGCTCCGGGTCGGCCCAGCTGGGGATAAAGAGCCCGCCCACGCCGGCTTCCAGCTTCGCGCGGGCATCGTCATAGTTCAGC
This sequence comes from Corynebacterium sp. HMSC068G04, assembly GCF_001814885.1. Taxonomy (NCBI): domain Bacteria; kingdom Bacillati; phylum Actinomycetota; class Actinomycetes; order Mycobacteriales; family Corynebacteriaceae; genus Corynebacterium; species Corynebacterium sp. HMSC068G04. The sequence goes on from NZ_KV818353.1 coordinate 76,187, forward strand.
GCCGGCGGCATGAGTTTGGCGGCGGCGCGGGCGCGGACGTCCTCGGGCGCAGCATCCTGCGGTGTCGAGTCCCCCGACGCGGCGCTAGTGGGCGGGGCACTGGTTTCGCTGGGCGGGGCGTCGGAAAGCGCAGGCTCCTCGCTACACGCGCTCAGCGCACAGCTAGCACTCAACAGGAGGGCAGGCATTGCTTTTCTCATGCCCACCAGTGTGCCTGAAGCACCCGCACGGGCAACACCTGGTTGTTAGGATGGCCACATGAATAACGGAGAGACCATGCTCATTGCCTATGACGGCTCCGACCGCGCCGACCGCGCCCTCGAGTACGCCGCGCGGCTCCTGCGCCCCACCGACGTCGAAATCCTCACCGCCTGGGAGCCGTCCGCGCGCCAGGCTGCCCGCGCCGTCAGCCGCACCGGGCTGCACCAATCCACGGTCTCGCCGGACAGCGTGGAGGACGATCCGGCCTACGAGGAGGCCCTCGCCATCTGCCGCCAGGGCATCGCCAAGGCGGAGACCTTGGGGCTGCGGGGCCATGCCCACCTGGTGGAATCCGTAACGACGATTCAGAGCGCGATTGTCGACGCCGCCCAAGAACTCAACATCGACGTCATCGTCACCGGTACTCGCGCCCTCACCGGCTTCCGCTCGCTGTGGACGAATTCCACGGCGGAGTACATCGTGCGCAACGCCGGTCTGCCGGTCTTCATCGTGCCGCCGGAGAACGACGATGAGGACGACGCGGAAGAAAGCGACTCCTAAAGGCAGCTTTTAGCTGCTAGAATCTGGCGCCATGGCATTCGACAGCGATTCCCTCAACAAGCGCACCCTGGGCCCGGCCCTGGGCAGCGCGGTCGTCGGCGTGGCGCTGGGAGTCGTAACCATCCTGGGCATTGCCCAATTCTCGCAGGCAGATGCCGTACCGAACGATAACTCCGTCAAGGCCTCCGACGCCGTGATGGGCGGGCCGGAGTACGGCTCCCGCGAGTAAGCGTGCGCGCACGCATCGGGGGGCTTTTCTTTTTAGCCCTCGTGGTTCTGGTGCAGCCGTGGGGGCTGACCGCCGCCGATACCAAGCACGATCTGGTGGCCAACCCGGCTGGGTTTTTGGCCGGCGCGCTGCATGCTTATACCGATACTTTCACGCTGGGCCAGTTGCAGAACCAGGCCTATGGCTACCTCTTCCCGCAGGGCTTGTTCTTCTTGCTGGCGGACCCGCTGCCGGATTGGATAGCGCAGCGCGCCTGGTGGTTCCTGGTCTTAGCGGTGGGCTTTCTGGGCTTCTTCCGCTTGGCCCGCACGGTGCTTCCCGCCGCGCCGGGCTATGCCGCACTGATGGGCAGCCTCCTCTATGCGCTCTCCCCGCGCACGCTGACTACGCTGGGCGCGATTTCCTCGGAGACCTGGCCGGTCATGCTCGCCCCCTGGGTGCTGCTTCCCTTCCTGCGACAGGGCCGGTTGGGCTGGCGGGACGCCGCGCCCTCGGTGGTGGCGGTGGCCTGCATGGGCGCGGTCAACGCCACGGCCACGCTAGCGGCCTGCCTGCCGGCGGGTGTGATTCTGCTGTGGCGGCGCGCGGGCAAGGCCGGCCTGGCCTGGCTCGCTGGGTGCGCGGCGGTATCCGCGTGGTGGATTACCCCGCTGCTTATCCTGGGCCGCTATGCCCCGCCCTTTACGGAATTCATCGAGTCCGCTGGCGTGACCACACGCTGGCTCAACCTGGCGGAAATTCTGCGCGGCACCACCAGCTGGGCGCCCTTTGTGGATACCGAGCGCGTCGCCGGCAATGAGCTGGCCACCGAGCCGGTCTTCGTGCTCGTCACCGTGAGCGTTGCCACCTTAGGCCTGGTGGGCCTGTCCCGCCTGCCGCGCCTCTGGTCTGCGATGTTGCTCGTGGGCGTGGCCGTACTGGGCACGCATGCCGCCTGGTACCTCGACGCGCTCGACGGCCCGCTGGCCGCGCTGCGCAACGTGCACAAGTTCGACCCGCTGGTGCGCCTCCCGCTGCTGCTCGGCGTGGCCGCGATTGCCGCCCGGGTGAGGTTGCCGCGGACGTTGTCCCCGGGGCGTCGTGAAGCAGCGGGCCTTGTGGTGTGCCTCGTGGTGGTGGGCGCGACCGCCCCCGCCTGGGCAGGCCGGCTGCTGCCGAAGGGCGCCTACGAGGAGGTTCCCGCCTATTGGCACGAAGCCGCCTCTTTCATGAACTCGCTGGATACGCGCGTGCTCATCTACCCCCCGGCCTCCTTTGCGCGGCAGGACTGGGGCTGGACGCGTGACGAGCCGGCGCAGCCGCTTCTCGACGTCCCCTGGGCCGTCCGCGACGCCGTTCCCCTCATCCCGCCCGAGGCTATCCGTGGCCTGGACGGTGCGATGGCACAGATTTCCCGTGATCCCGCGTCCGCGCCTTATGTGTTGCAGCGCCTCGGTATCGGGGCCGTCGCGGTGCGCCACGACCTGATTTCTGGTTCTGCAACCCATATTCCGGGCGAGGTCCACACCTTCGGGGAGGTCGACGTCGTTGTCTTCGACCGCGGCCTCTCCATGAACCTGGCTCCTGCGGATCCGCCGCGCGTGGCGGGCGGTGGGGAATCGCTCGCGCTCCTCTCCGGTCCCCATGAACTCGTCTCCGCCAACGCCGACATCGTGACCGACACACCCACCTTGCGCGACCGCAACTACGGCACGCTTACCGGCCCGGTCTCCGCGCCGCTAGCCCCTGATGACCCCTCCACCGTGCGCAATCGCCTGCGCGATTACCCCTCCGCCGGCCCTCTGACCCAAGTGGTGGAGCACGATGGTCGCGTCACCGCGTCCTCGTCTTCCGCGGATGCCTCTTCCTTCGGCGGGGCGAACCCGGCGCGCGCTCTCACCGCGGCCGTTGACGGCGAGAACTCCACCGCGTGGTGGCCAGCGCCCGGCGATTCCGGCTGGTTGGAGCTGCACTCCGACTCCACGTGGACCTCGCCCACGCTGCGTCTAATGACCACCGGCACGACTGAGGTGACCATCCACAACGGCGATTCCAAGGTGACGGTCACCATGGAGGCCTACCGCGCCCGCGATATTCGCGTGCCCGGCGCGAAGGCCTCCACCATCCGCATCGAGCCGCAGCGCCGCACCGGGATTGCGGAGGCGTCCATCGTGGACCAGCCCACCCCGCGGCGCCTCATCACCGTGCCCGATACCTCGCCCGATGCCGAGCAGTTCCTCTTCCAGCAAGACAACGAGCACATCCTCATCCGCTCCTTTACTACCCCGCGCGACATGACAGTGCGGGTCTCCGGTGAGAAGACAGTGCTTATCGACGGCTCCCCCCACGCCCCCAACTCCACCCTCAATCTGTCCGCCGGGCAGCACCTCCTGCGCACCACCGGCGACTGGGCGGCCCTGACCGATACCGCGTCCTCCCTGCCCGATCCCCTCCCCGCCTCCTCGCGTGCAGCTTCCGAGGACGAAACCGGTTCCTCCGCGGACCCGGCCGCCGCCGCTGCCGACCCATCCGACACCGGCTATACCCCGCTCGCTTCCGGCGAGCCCATCGAGCCCGCCGACCACGACCGCCTCCTTATCACCGGCCGCGCCTTCAACGAGGGCCTGCGCGGCGAGCTCCGCTCCCCCAGCACAGCCGCGGTCTCGACGCCAGGTTCGGCACAAGATTCAGCGCCGGCCTCGACGCCGACCTCCAGCTCGGAACCGCAGGCCCTCGAACCGCGCTCCATCGATGCCGACACGCAGGCCTTCCTCATCCCCGCCGGTGCCAGTGGCACCTTCCACATGTCTTTTGCTGCCGACCGCGCCTATCGCGTCGGCCTAGGCCTCGGCGGCACGCTCGCCGCGCTGACCACCGCGCTGTGCCTGCTCGTCATGGCCCGCGGCCCCCGCCCTCACTCCGCTTCCCCCGCCACCTCCGCTGCTTCCCGAACGCTCTCCCCCGCTTGTGTTGCCCACTCGTCCACCTCGGCGCGTGTCCTTCTGGCCCTGCTCATCGCGGCAACGATGGCGCTCGTCGCGGGCCTGCCCGGTGTTGCCGCCGCTGCCGCGGCGTGGGCCATCACTCGCTGGACCACGTTGCGCCCCGACTACCTGGCGGGCGCGCTCACCTTGGCCGCGGGCGCGATGCTCGCCCGCGCCCCCTGGCCTGCGGAGGGCTACGCCGGCGATTCGCTGCTCGTGCAACTGCTGTGCGTCGCGGCTATCACGTGTGCCTGCCTCCCGCCCCGCCGCACGTCCTAGATACGCGGCCCCGCCCCAGATGGTTCCCCTCAAAAGGCATTAGTCAGAAGGTGTCTTTGGGGTCAAGGAAACCATCTGCGGCGATGTAAAAGGTTTGTTTGGGGGCAAGGAAACCGTTTGACTAATGCCTTCTGGAAAATGCCATGTGTGAAGTGGCGTCTACGACCCCACCGAACCGGCGGAATCAGTCGAGCCAGCGGCGCTGGCGAGGGATCCGGAGCCCACGGTAGCGGAATGGGATCCGGAACTGGCAGAGCTCGCAGAAGCGGAGCCGGCAGGGCTATCTGCCTGGCGCGGTAACGAACGCGGGACGGCGATGCGGCCGCGAGTAAAGGCGAGGGAGCGGATGAGATCGCGGCCGGGTACCTCGACAAGCACGTAGGTCGCAGCAGAAAGCACACAGCTAACCACCACCGTGAAGACCAGCACCACCGCGAGATCCCCGGCAGAGCCGGAGAAGGCAGACACTCCCAAGAGCGGGAAGGCGATGGCCAGCACCGCCACATGCCACATAAAAACACCATAAGACCAGCGGCCCAGCGCCCGCATCCACTCGGAGGCCAGCCAGCTTTCGCGAGGCGTCAGCGCTACCGGCACCACGATGCAGGCCCCGCACACAGCACCCACCGCGATGCGGCGCGCAAACTCGCCAGGCTCAGGATGCACCAACCCCTGCGGGCCAAACCACTCGCGGCTCGCCAGCCACACGCAGCCCGCGGCCACCACCCAGCAGACCGGACGCACGATGCGCCCGGCGCGCAGGCTCACCCGCGCGGCCTCCGCCTCCGCGGCCAACATTCCCACCGCGAACCACGAAAAGTACGCCGGCGGCCAAATCTGCGTGTTGATATCGCCGGATTCATAACCGGCGACAAAGGGTAGGAAGCCCCACAACAGACTCAGCACGCTAGCAACCGCAATGAGCACAACCCGCCAACGCACAGAAAACCTATCCAATCCCCACGCCAACAGCGGCAACACCGCATAGAAGGCGAACTCCACGCACAGCGACCACAATTGCGTAAGCCCGGGAACCAGGCCATCGGCAATATAGAGCTGCGTACCAGTCAGGTTGGTGATGACTTGCGGGAGGGTTAAGGGGGAGGCGTCGGGAAGCAAGGCGAGTACCGCCACCACGCACACCACATACAGCGGTGCCAAGCGCGCCACGCGGGAAAGAAGATACTGCCCCGCCGTGTGCGCGTGCCGCCGGCGCCACAGCAAGAAACCACTGAGCACGAAGAAGACCGCCACCCCATAATCCAGCCTCTCAGCCCAGGCCCAGCCGGTTGCCGTCTGGAAAGACACGTGCGTGATCACGACCGCCAACGCTGCCAGCGCACGCACGCCTTCGAGCTCAGGGAGAAAGCGCATGGCCCACTACGATACTATTTCTGCAGTGAATCCCTCGACCGATCGGAGCTGACGTGTTCCTTCGCTCCCGCCTAGCGCAGGTGACGATTGCCGCCGCGGTGTTCCTCATACTCGGGTCCATCCTTCCGCCGCTGTATAACAACCAGGCCCGCCCGCTGCCCAGGGACCTCGACATCACAGTCCGCGCGGAACAGGACGGGGTCGAGTTCACCCGCCACACCACGACTGCCTCTGCGGAGAAGGATTCCGTGGCCCGCGCACAATCCACCACCACGCTCACCTTGGACAGCGACACCGTCGTGCACATCACCGAGGAATCCCTGCTCAACCGCGAGTCCACCTACCCGGTGGCGGGCCCGAACACGACGCAGAATATCGAGCTTCCCGCCCTTGACCTGCAGGTGGAAGACCAGGTCGAGCGCGACGGCATCAGCTACTTCTTCCCCGCCGGGGCGGAACAGCGCTCCTACCCTTTCTTCGACCCACTCACCCAGGACGCGGAGCCCATCGACTTTCTGCGCGACGAGAAGCTCGACGGCATCCCCACCTACGTCTTCCGCCAGGATGTCGCGCCGGTTTCGCTCGCGGAGGTCTTCGACCTCGATGCTCGTCGCTCCGGCCCGGCGGGTGATTTCTACTCGCCCGAATCCCTGGAACGCTACAACCTCAAGCCGAAATCGCACGTCATCCTCGAGCCCTTCTACGCGGTGAGCCGCACCGTGTGGGTCGAACCCACGACCGGCACCATCGTCAACGAGGAGGAACACCCGCGCATCTTCTGGGCCACGGATGCGAGCCAGGCCCAGGCCATGGTCGACGCCGATGACACACAAGAACGCGCGCTTCTCGACGTCCCCCTCTCCTGGTCCGATTCCACCCGCACCGAACGCCTCGACTCGGTTCGCAGGGTCATCGATACGGTCAAGGTCTTGAGCCTCGTCGGCTGGCTGGGCAAGGCCATCGGCGTGGCATTGTTGGCGGTGGCGGCCGCGATGTTCATGCGCCGTCATGCCGCCCAGAGCGCGTAGGCGCCCGTGACTACCTCCCTTGCGACGCGCGCCGCCCTCGGCGCGTGGGGCGTGGTGCTCGTGCTCGCGGTGTGCTGGCCTTTTGTGCTGCCCGGCGAGTTCCTGTGGCGCGACATGGTGCTGATTGATAACCCAGCTCTGAGCGCCTCTGCCTTCGGCGCCGGCGACCTGCCCGCACGCAATGCTCCGCAAGACGGGGTGCTGGCCCTGTTCGGCGGGGCGTGGCTGGCCCGGGTTTTTATCCTTGCTGCTGCGAGTGCCTCGGCGTGGGTGGCGGGCCGGTGGGCGCGCGAGTCCAGCCCGTGGGCAGCAGCCGCGGCGATGGCGTGCGCGGTGGCCAATCCTTTCGTCATCGAGCGCCTCCTGCAGGGCCAGTGGTCGCTGGCGGTCGCGGCCTGGTTGGCGCCCGTGATCGCGTGGGGTTGCCTCAACGCGCGCCCGCGCGTGGCGTGGCTAGCGCTGTGGGCCGCGTCCTTGACGCCCACCGGCGGGCTCTTCGGGGGCCTCATCGCGGTTGCCTGTGAGCGCGAGGGGCGAAGAAGGTGGCTCTTCGCGGGCGGCTCAGTTTTGTTGTGGTTGCCGTGGCTAGTTCCAAGCCTCGTGGGCGGTGTTCTCACCGCCCCTGCCGCTCCCGGCGACCCCGCCGCCCAGGCCGCGGCCTTCGCCCCGCGCGCGGAGGCCTACGTGGGTGCGGTCGGCTCGCTGCTCGGCTTCGGCGGCATCTGGAATGCCGCAGCAGTACCGGCTTCCCGCGAGCAGGGCTTCGCCCTGGCAGGCCTGGCCGTCGCCGCCCTCGCCATTCTTGGCGCCACCCGCCTGCCCCGGCGCGAGCTGCGTCCGCTCGCGGCCCTGGCGGTTCTCGGCATGGGCTTGGCCATCCTCGGCGCACTCGCCCCCGGTCTCATCGCCTTCGCCATCGAGCACATCCCCGGCGCGGGTTTGCTGCGCGATTCCTCCAAACTCACCTTGCTCGCCCTGCCGCTGGCCGTGGCGGGCATCGCGTCCCTGCGCCAGCTTCCGGCCGCACTCGCGCTGTGTGCCTGCCTGCTGCAGGCCCCCGATGCTCCTAAGGAGCTCGCCGTGTTACGCCCACGCGAAACGGGCATCGACCGCCAGCTCGTCGAAGACCTCGACGGGCGCCTCACCTTCTTCGCCGACCGCCCCGCCATGATCACGCTCGACGGCGGCATCGCCCTCGACCCCTACTCCAAGGCCGCGAACAAGCTCGACTCCGGCGAGCTCACCGTCGACGGTGTGACAGTGGATGAGCCATCGCCGCGCTACCTAGCGGCCGCAGAGGCCTGGGACAACCGCAACCTCGACCGGTTGGAAGAACTCGGCGTGGGCGCGGTCGTCGAGGACGGCCGCATCGCCGCCACCACGAACGCGCAACCGGCACCCGCCCCGTGGGGGCTTAGCGCCGCTTGGTGCGCACTTCCGCTTCTAGTAATTCTTCGAAGCGCGCGCCGGTCTTCTCCCACGAAAAAGTAGCCGCCAATTCGCGGGCAGCCTGGCCGAGGCGGGTGCGGAGGAGGGGGTCGTCGACAAGCATGCGCACCGCCGGAGCGAACTCGGACTCGTGGTGGACCAGCACGCCCGTCTTGCCGTCGATGACGCTGTCTTGCAGGCCAAATGCATAACCCACCGTGGGAACTCCATGTTGGGCCGCCTCCATGACTGCCAACCCCCAGCCTTCCTTGCGAGACGGCATGAGGTGAACGTCGGCCCGGGCGAGCAGTGCATGTTTATAGTCCTCGGTGACCTGGCCGCGGAAGCGCACGCGGTCCTCCACCCCGTGGGCGCGCGCATACTCGCGCAGGTGAGATTCCCACCAGCCGGAACCGATGACGTCGAGAAGCGCGCCCGGAATCCGCGCCACGGTGTCCATCGCGTGCTCAATCTGCTTGTGCGGCACCAGGCGTGACAGCGTCACCAGGTGGATGTCAGCCTCGCGCTCCAATGTAGGCACGTGTGACGGCAGGGGGTCCACGCCGTTCTCGATGATGTGCGCGCCGTGAATCCCCAGCTTCTCCAGGTCACGCTTCGAGGCCTCCGAGACCGTCACCCACGTGTTCTCGCGATACAGCGCGGGCACCACGCGAGATTCCAGGAACCACCCCAGCCGCGCCAGGACGGGCCCGGCCACCGGCCACTGCTCGCGGTGGCAGTGGTGCGTCAGGATCACCACGGGCGCCCGGGTGGCCAGGCGCGCAAAGAACGGGATGCCGTTGTGGGTATCCACCACGACATCGAAACCGCGGCGCCCGAACAACATCGCCACCAACGCGCGCGGGTAGACGCTGAACTTGGCCCCAGCGCGCGAATAGAGCAC
>NZ_KV818353.1:85253-104030 GCF_001814885.1 Corynebacterium sp. HMSC068G04
CCGTTGCGGCGCTCGCGCTTGGCGGCGTTCATGTGGCGCGCGGTGCGGAAGACCACCTCGTGGCCTTGGGCAGCGAGGTACTCGCCGACGCGCTCAAGGTAGCGCTCGGAACCGCCACCCTGCGGGTGGGTGGAATCGCGCCAACATAAAAGAAGGATTTTCATGACGATGCTTTAGCCTAGTGGGTTATGAAACGCACCCGCGCCTTGGCCACCCTGCGCCGCTCCTGGCGGCTGCTGCGCTCCTTCCGCTTCGAGCAGACAGCACCCGCGATCTTTTATGGCGGTCTGGCTGAGGACACCGCCGCGCTTGTCGACGCCCTCTCCCGCGATCATTCTTTGTCCCTCACCGGCGCGCGCGTGCTCGACGTCGGGGGCGGGCCCGGCTATTTCGCGTCCGCCTTTGCTCAGCGCGGTGCCAGTTATGTGGGGCTGGAGCCGGACGTGGGTGAGATGGCCGCCGCCGGCATCTCAGTGGCCCAGGCCGTGCGCGGCGACGGCACGTGCTTGCCCTTCGCGGATGACACCTTCGACATCACGTATTCCTCCAACGTGGCCGAGCACATCCCCAACCCGTGGGACATGGGCCAGGAAATGCTGCGCGTGACCAAGCCCGGCGGGCTGGTGGTCTTGAGCTACACGGTGTGGCTGGGACCTTTCGGCGGGCACGAGACCGGCCTGTGGGAGCACTACGTGGGCGGCGAGTTCGCCCGGGACCGCTATACCCGCCGCCATGGGCACCCACCGAAGAACGTCTTTGGCTCCTCGCTCTTTGCGCTTTCCGCACGCGAAGGCCTGGACTGGGCGCGCGGCGTGACGTCGCAAGGCTCGCAGCTCCTCGCGGCCTTTCCTCGCTACCACCCTGCCTGGGCCTGGTGGGTGACCAAGGTGCCGGTGCTGCGGGAGCTTGTGACCTCCAACCTGGTCATCGTCCTGCGCGCCTGATGGCTGAGTCAGACTTAGTCGAGGCGCCTGCGCAGAGAAGCCAGCCAGAGCGCCACGCCCACGGCCGCGAAGTACACCAGCGCCCCGTCACGGCCCCAAGGCGGGAATAGCGCCACGTCCTGGCCGGTAGCGAAGACGCCGTTGAGGAAGGGCAGCCAGCCGGTGAGGCGCGCGCCGCCGGGGATGAGCCACAGCGCGTTTTCTACCAAGAGCGCCCAGACCGTCAGCGCCGCGATGCTCAACGCCGGGGAGCGCAGCAGCCGGCCCAGCGCCACACCGTAGCCCACCGCCAACCACGCGTACACCGGGCCGAGAGCCACCATGCGCAGGCCCGCGAAGAAGTTCACCTGCCCATAGAGCACCGGGAAGAACGTGGGCAGGAGCAGCAGGCACAGGCTGACGCTGAGCAGTGTCGCGGCCGCCGCGAGCGCGCCCAGGAAGCACCAGCGGGCCAGCTGATCCAGCCCTGACCACGGCGCCGCCGCACGCAAGGCCCGCGATCCGGCGGTGGCCTGCGCCCACGCCCCCAATGCCGCAAACACGATGCTGCCCAGGTAGATGGGCCAATACGCCGCATTAGTAGTGTCCACGGACTGCGCCTGAAGGATGCCTCCCGCGGACTGGACGTGCTCCGCCACCGCTGCCACCCCGAAGGTCACCGCCAGCGGCAGCGCAAACCCCAGCGGCACGGCGACCCGCACCAGCGGGCCGCGCGCCCCGCCCAGGCGCACAGACTCGGCGCGCAGGCTTATCCGCCAGCGTTGCCACGCCTTCATGCCCGTGCCCCTAGCTCCGGGATCAGCGCCGCCACGGCGGATTCGAGGTCGGGGGCGCCGGTGGAGGCGATGACGTCCTCAAGGGAGCCGTGGGCAAGAGCCGTGCCCTGGCTGAGGATGGTTACCGAGGCGTCGGCAACCTCGGTCGTGGCCTCCACCTCGCGCAGATGATGCGAGGCCACGATCACGCAGCGACCCTCCTCCGCCCACGCGGCAAGCAACTCACGCAGCCACCACACGCCCTGGATATCTAGGCCGTTGAGCGGCTCATCCAGCACAATGTTGCGCGGGTTTCCCGCCAAGACGCTGGCGATCCCCAGGCGCTGGCGCATGCCCAACGAGTAACCTCCGATGGGGCGCCGCGAGGCCTCCTCGAGCCCGACGGCCCGCACCAGCGCCTCCGCCTTTTCCACCGGCGCGCCTGCGAGGGCGCACATCCACTGCAGGTGGCGCAGGCCGGTGTGCTGCGGTGAGAAATCTTCTGCGCTCAAGTAGCTGCCCACGTGGCGCAACGGATAGTCGGTACCGCGCAGCTCCCGCCCGTCCACCAGGACCCTGCCGCCGCGCGGGCGCAAGCTTCCGGAAAGGCAGCCGAGGAGCGTCGACTTTCCGGTGCCGTTAAGCCCCACGACGTAATTGATGCGGCCATCAGCGAAGGTGCAAGAAAGGTCGCGCACAGGCGCGGCTGTGCGGCGCGAGCCATACCAGTGGCTCAGGTTGTCAACGTCAATCACGCCGCCGCCTTAAAACGCGCCCGCGATGGGCAGGCCCACCGCATCGATGCCGTTGCGCAGCGAGTTCGTGGCCAGCTTCCAGCGCCCGTCGAGGTAGCGGAACTCCACCCGCAACGAGAGCGTGGGACGCCCGGCCGAGCTCGCGTTGAGCGTGGCACTCGCGGTGTTCCCCTCCACCGTCAGTGGCCCGCTAATCCGCTTCCAGCCCAGCGGCGGACGGAATATCCCCAGGTTGTAAATGGTTCTCGGCACCACCGTCCCCGGCAGACCAGCCTCGAGGTTGTGTGCCTTGTCCGCATCGGATCCCGGCGTGGCCACGAGCGCGTGCAGGACGCCGTTAAGGTCATCGAGCGTCGGCTCCGGGTTAGTAGCCGCAAAGCTCGCGCTGAAATCCCCACTGGGGTACCAGCCGGTGTTGGGGTCCTCCACCGTCTCATCCACCGCCTGCTCTGGCGCTGGGTCTGCCGCTTGATTCTCCTGCGGTGCCGGTTCCAACGCCACAGCGGGGGCGTCCTGCGCAACGCTTGGCGACGCCGCGGACGCCACCGTTGTTGGTGCCGTTGTTGCCGCAGCCGCCGGCGCTGCGGAGTCGCTGCTCACGGGCACGCTCGGTTCGGCTGGCTGCGTCATCGCGGCACCCTGGGCTGCCGCCTGTTCCCACTTGCCTTGGCTGAGCTGCACGCCGAAACCCAAGACCAGCGCAGCGGCGACGCAACTGCTCACCACAGATACGCCAACCGTGGGCCAGCTGATCCCACGTGGGCGGGCCTCCATCACGCCGTCCGGCACGCCGCCGGCAACGTCACCGCTCTCACCGAAACTCATTGAGCAGCCGCGGCCGGCTTGGTCAGCACCACGCCGATGGCCTGCAGGTTGTCGCTGTATTTGTTGAACACCGAACGCATCGCGAAAACGCGGCGGCGGGCGTCGGGCATGCGCAAGACGTTAAAGGCGATACGCGCCACGCCCAGCACACCCTCGTCCTGCAAGTTGCGCTTGGCGCGCAGCAGCGCCATATCTGCATAGTGGCGCTCAGTCACCTCGAAGCCAGCCTCCCGTGCCACGCCGTCCCATTCCTTTGTGGTCAGCGGGCGGGCGTTGACGCGGATGGACGTGGCCAGCGCGCGGCGGATCTCGAGCTTCTGGGCGTCGTCAAGCGTGTCCGGCTCCAGGCACAGCTCATGGATGACATACCTGCCGCCCGGGCGCAGGATACGGAACGCCTCCGCCATGATCGCGGCCTTCCCCTTCTCGCCGTGCATGGTGAGCATGGCTTCGCCAAAGACGACATCCGTGCTGTTATCCGGCAAACCCGTGGCCTTGGCGTCATTGACCACCACGGTAGCCGAGGAAGCGCCGGCGAGGCTGGCCTTCGTGCGCGCCACGGCATCAGGATCCTCGTCCACACCGGTGTAGCTGCGCGGGCCTTCCGCCACGATCTGGCGGGCAGTGAGCCCGAGTCCAGGGGCCAGCTCCACCACGTCCTTGTTTTTCAGCTCGGCGGCGTCGATTAGCGTGGTGGTCATCTCCAGCCCGCCGGGGCGCAACACCTTCTTTCCCAGGCGGGCGAGGAGCCAGTGTCCACCAACCTCGGAGTCGGGACGATCGTGCATGGGCAAAGAAGAAGTTGTCATACAGCCAGAATATGCGAGACTTTCTCCATTTAAAAGGTTACCCTAACCTTATTGTGGCCAACCTAACATGCCAGAACGCGGCGACGCCCCGCCACCGCTGGGTGGAGGGGCGTCGGAAAGCAGCGGCGCGGAAAGCGGCGTTAGGAGGCAGCCTCAACGCGCTCCTTGAGGGCCTTGAACTGGTCCCACACCTCAGACGGCACGCGGGAGCCCAGGAAGGTCAGGTACTCCTTGTTGTCTTCCATGTCGCCAGCCCAATCAGCCGGGTTCACAGCGAGCGCCTCGCGGACATCCTCGATGTCGAAGTCCAGGCCGGTGAGGTCGATATCCTCCGGGCGGGCGGTGTGGCCCACGACGGTCTCGACGGCGTCGACGTTGCCCTCGATGCGGTCCACGATCCACTTGAGAACGCGGGAGTTCTCGCCGAAGCCCGGCCACAGGAAGCGGCGGTCTTCACCGCGGCGGAACCAGTTCACCAGGAAGATGGCCGGCATACGGTCGCCGCCCTTGTTACCCATGTCGATCCAGTGCTGCAGGTAGTCACCGGCGTTGTAGCCCATGAACGGCAGCATGGCCATCGGGTCGTGGCGCAGGGCGCCGACCTTGCCCTCAGCAGCAGCGGTCTGGCCGGAGGAGAGCAGGGCGCCGATCATGGTGCCGTGGTTCCAGTCGAAGGCCTGGGTCACCAGCGGGACGGTATCCGCGCGGCGGCCACCGAAGAGGATGGCGTCAATCTTGACGCCCTTCCAGTCATCAAACTCCGGAGCAGCAGACGGGCACTGCGTAATCGGCACGCAGTAGCGGGAGTTCGGGTGCGCCGCCTTGGTGGTGGAAGCCGGGGTCCAATCGTTGCCGCGCCAATCGATGAGGTGCTCCGGGGCCTCGCCCATTTCCTCCCACCAGACATCGCCGTCGTCGGTCAGCGCGACGTTGGTGAACAGGGTGTTGCCCGGCTCCATCGTCTTCATGGCAATCGGGTTGGAGTCGTAGTTGGTGCCCGGCGCCACACCGAAGAAGCCGTTCTCCGGGTTGACTGCGTACAGGCCGTCCTCGCGCAGCTTCATCCAGGCGATGTCATCGCCCACAACCTCAGCCTTCCAGCCCGGGATGGTCGGGGCGATCATGGCCAGGTTGGTCTTACCGCAGGCAGACGGGAAGGCGGCCGCGATGTGGTACTTCTTACCCTCCGGGTTGGTGAGCTTGAGGATGAGCATGTGCTCTGCCATCCAGCCCTCTTCCTTCGCCATGACGGAAGCGATACGCAGCGCGTAGCACTTCTTGGCCAGGATGGCATTGCCGCCGTAGCCGGAGCCGTAGGACCAAATCTCCTTGGTCGCCGGGAACTGCGTGATGTACTTCTTCTCGTTGCACGGCCACGCGACATCCTCCTGGCCCGGCTCCAGCGGAGCACCAACGGAGTGCAGGGCGTGGACAAAATCGCCGTTCTCACCAATCTTGTCCAGAGCCTGCTGACCCATGCGGGTCATGATGCGCATGGAGAGCACGACATAAGCGGAATCAGTAAGCTGCACGCCGAGCTTCGGGTCCGGGTCGCTGATGGGGCCCATGCAGAAAGGCACCACATACATGGTGCGGCCCTTCATGGAGCCACGGAAGGCCTCGGTCATCTCTTCCTTCATGGCTGCCGGCGGGGCCCAGTTATTGGTCGGGCCGGCGTCCTCGGCGGTCTCGGTGCAGATGAAGGTGCGGGACTCCACGCGCGCGACATCCGACGGGTTCGAGCGCGCCAGGTAGGAGTTCGGGCGCTTCTCCTCGTTGAGCTTAATCAGGGTGCCCTTCTCCACGAGCTCAGCGGCGAGACGGTCAGCCTCCTCCTGGGAGCCATCTACGAAGACGACCTCTTCCGGCTGGAAGAGCTCGACGCTCTCACTGATCCACGAAATAAGCTTCTCGTTCTTCGTGGGCAGTTCACCTACAAGGCCCTTAATGGTTGCGGTCATCTCACATTCTCCTGTGGTCGGTGTGGCCAGGGTGCTTTATATCGCCGAAGGTTTCCCCTATCGACGTTTCACCAACCAGAGTACGGATACTGGCGATAACAGAATGTGTAATACAGCCCACCCCGGTTATATCCACCCTGGTTAACCCGACTAACCCAAGGACAACGAAGTGTGAAATAGGGCACGCAACCACCAAAGATACCCCCGCACAGGGGTGGATTTTCTTTGGGTTGTCCATCCCGTACGCCCGTCCCGCTACCCCCACGGCGTCCTGTGTGGCCTCCACCTGGACGCCCCTCCGCCCTCCACGGCGCGGCACGTTGCCCCTCACCCCTGCTTAAGGGAACAATGTCAACTGATGAATAGTGCAGACTCCTCCCAGAATCCCGCCGCGCAGATGCCTCATGGCCGCGGCCTCCAGACGGATTTCAACGCCGAGTTCAACAATGATTTGGACTACCCACGCCTCGGCAACGTGACCTTCCGTCGCGGCACCCTCACCGACAACCAGAACGCCCTCTTCGAGGAGCACTGGCCTCAGTTGGGACGCCTGCTTGCCGACGAACCCCTCGACATCCCCGCCTGGTTCAACCGCGAGGGCGCCAGGACCATCGTGGAAATCGGCTCCGGCACCGGAACCTCCACTGCTGCGATGGCCCCGTTGGAAAAGGACACCAACATTGTTGCCGTCGAGCTTTACAAGCCAGGCTTAGCCAAGCTGCTGGGCTCCATTGTCCGCAACGATATTGAGAACATCCGCATGGTCCGCGGCGATGGCATCGAAGTTCTCATGCGTATGTTCGCGCCCGAATCCCTCGACGGCATCCGTATCTTCTTCCCGGACCCGTGGCCCAAGGTCCGCCACCACAAGCGCCGCATCATCCAATCCGGCACCCTCAACCTCTTCGCCTCCCGCCTGAAACCCGGCGGCGTGCTCCACGTGGCCACCGACCATGCCGGCTACGCCGAGTGGATTAACGAGCTCGTTGAGGTCGAGCCCTCCCTCGACTACAAGGGCTGGCCCTGGCCGGAGTGCCCCATCCTCACTGACCGCCAGGTCATCACCAAGTTTGAGGGCAAAGGCCTGGATAAGGAACACGTCATCACCGAGTACCTGTGGGAGAAGAAGTAATGGCCGGCACCTATCTTCTGGTGTGGGATGCACCCAACATGGACATGGGGCTCGGCGCCATCTTGGGCGGGCGACCCACCTCCGCACACCGCCCGCGTTTTGATGCGATTGGCCGCTGGCTGGTGGAGCTGGCCTTCGACAACGACGCCACCCCCGAAGCCGCCGTCTTCACCAACGTCACTCCCGGCGGCGCCGACGTCATCCGCCCATGGGTGGAAGCCATCCGCAACGTCGGCTTCGCCGTCTTTGCCAAGCCAAAGCTGCACGAGGACGATGACGTCGACCCCGACATGGTCGAATACATCAAGGCCAACCGCGAGAACCTCTCCGGTGTCATCGTCGCCTCAGCCGACGGCCAGAACTTCCAGCACCTGCTGGAACAGCTCTCTGCTTCCGGCCTGCCCACCTGCGTCCTCGGCTTCCACGAGCACGCCTCCTGGGCTGTGACCCATCCGGAGATTGAGTTCGTCGACCTCGAAGACATCGAGGGTGTCTTCCGCGAACCGCTGCCACGCGTTAACCTGGACAATCTGCCACCAGGCGGCGCCTGGCTGCAGCCTTTCCGCCCGCTGTCCGCGCTGCTTCCGGAGTGCGCGCCCGAGCACAGTTAGGAGCCGCATGTTTTATTCCTGGGGCCGTTTTTCCTATGCCCACCGCAAGGTCATCCCGCTCATCATCGTCGGGCTCATCCTCGGCCTCTTCTTCGGCTTCGGCACCCGCCTCGAGGAGCGCATGAGTCAGGAGGGCTGGGAGGACCCGGGGGCGGCGTCGACAAGCGCGGCACAGATCGAGCTGGAGACCTTCGGCCGTGACAATTCCGGCGACGTCATCCTGCTTTTCGACGACCCCGATGCCCACGCCGCCGAGGCTAAGGCCTTTCTGGATGACCTCAAGGCTCAGCATCCGGAACAGATTGACTCTGTCACCAGCTACTTCGATAAGCGCAACCCGAACCTCATCACGCAGGACCACTCCACGGCCTTCGCCGCCATCGGGCTGAAAGGCGACGGCGAGCAGACCCTCAAGGACTTCCGCGCCATTGAGGATTCCCTGCACTCCAGTGGGCTACCCGTGCAGGTCGCGGGCGCCACCGCAGTGGCCGATGCACTGGACGAGGGCATGGCCGAGGACATCTCCCGCGCGGAGAAGGCCGCTCTGCCGCTCGTCGGGCTGCTGCTGTTGATTGTCTTCGGCTCCGTCGTTGCGGCCTTCATGCCGCTCGTGGTGGGCGGGCTGTCCATCCTAGGTTCCTTGGGTATCCTTTCCATCCTGGCCGGCTTCCTGCAGGTCAACGTGTTTGCGCAGGCCGTCGTGACGCTGCTGGGCCTGGGCCTGGCCATCGACTATGGCCTGTTCATGGTTTCGCGCTTCCGCGAGGAGCTGGACAAGGGCCGCGATACCAAGGAGGCCGTGGCGATCACCACCGCCACCGCCGGCCAGACTGTGGTCTTCTCCGCCGCCATGGTGGCCGTGTCCCTCTCCGGGCTTTTCCTCTTCCCACAGGCCTTCCTCAAATCCGTGGCCTACGGCTCCATCTCCGCCGTCGGCCTCGCTGCTCTGCTCTCGGTGATGGTGCTGCCCTCGCTGTTTGGCATGCTGGGTCACAACATCGATAAGTGGACCGTGCGCAAGACCTCACGCCGCGGCCGCCGCATCGAGGACACGTGGTGGTACCGGATGCCGCGCTGGGCCATGGGCCGCGCGGGTCTGATGACCACCGCTATCTGCGCGCTGCTCATCGCGCTGACCCTGCCGGTGCTGGGCGTGAAATTCGGCGGCATCAACGAGACCTACCTGCCGCCCAACCAGGATGCGCGCGTGGCGCAGGACCAGTTCAACGAGCAGTTCCCTTCCTTCCGTACCGAACCGGTCAAGCTGGTGGTGAAGAACGCGACGAACGAGCAACTTGTTGACGTCGTCATGCAAGCCCGCTCCATCCAGGGGCTGACCGAGCCGATGGGCCCGAAGACCGCGACTGTCGACGGCACCACCGTCCTCGGCGCCGGCATCCAAGACCGTGAGGATTACGGGCGCATCGTCCACGAGCTCGAAAACATCGAGGCGCCGGAAGGCGTGGAGCTTTATGTCGGCGGCACCCCAGCCATGGAGGTCGAATCCCTCGACGCGCTCTTCGACACGCTGCCCTGGATGGCGCTCTACGTGGTGCTGGCCACCTTCATCCTCATGGCGCTGGTCTTCGGCAGCTTCATCCTGCCGCTCAAGGCCATCATCATGACGCTATTGTCGCTGGGTGCCACACTGGGCATCTTGACGCTCATGTTCGTCGACGGCCTGGGCTCTGGCCTGCTCAACTTCACCGCCGGCCCGCTCATGAGCCCGATTCTGGTGCTCATCATCGCCATCGTCTTTGGCCTGTCCACGGACTACGAAGTCTTTCTGGTTTCGCGCATGGTGGAGGCCCGCCGCCGCGGTGCTTCCACGGACGAGGCCATCGCTGCGGGCACCGCGCACACCGGTGGCATCATCACGGCGGCCGCGCTCATCATGATCGTGGTCGCAGGTGCCTTCGGTTTCTCCGACATCGTGATGATGAAGTACATCGCCTTCGGCATGATTTTTGCACTGCTTATCGACGCCACCATCGTCCGCATGCTCCTCGTCCCCGCCGTCATGCACCTGCTGCGCGAGGACAACTGGTGGGCCCCGCGCTTCCTCACCCGCCTAACCCATCGCCTCGGCGGCGACAACGCCCCGGCTGCCGAGCCGGCCCTGGCCACCGCATCCGCTGCTGCACCGGCGCCCACCACCCCAGCGCTGAGCGATGAAGAGGCCGCGCCTACCGAGCAGGCAGGCACACCGGAGGATCCTGAGGTGCGGACGGAGGAGGCGTCGGCAAGCGAAGCTCCTGTACGCGGGGACCGCAGCGCCGACACGCACGACGAGCTCATCCCCTTCTCCGAGCTGGTGCAGCGCCTGAAGTCCACGGACGGTCGATGAATAAGAAGAACTGGCTGACCTGGATAATCTCCCTGCTGATTCTGGCCGCGCTGGCGTGGTTCTTCCGCGACCAGCTGGACTTCATCTCCGAGGGATTGCGCCGCCTGCGCCACGCCGAACCATTCCCCGTGGTGCTGGTGGTGTTCTTCGCGCTGCTGTCCATCGCGGGCATGGCGGAAGTGATGAAGCGGCTCATCGGTGCGGGCGGCGTTGAGGTCCCGCTGCGCGAGACCTACGCCATTACGCTCGCCTCGAATGCGTGGTCCACGACTCTGCCGGCGGGCCCTGCTTTTTCGGCCGTGCTCACCTTCCAGGTGCAGCGCCGCTGGGGCGCGTCGGTGGCGCTGTGCAGCTACTTCCTGTTTTTATCCTCGATTATTAGCTCGATGTTCCTCGCGCTCATTGGGCTCGGCGGAGTGTTTTTCCTCAACGCCGACATGGCTTTGGGCTCGTTGATCACAACTATTGTCCTCATGCTCGCGGCGCTCGGCGGCATCTTCTGGCTGACCTCGCACCCGGTGACCCTCGAGGGCTGGCTGCGCAAGCTACGGCCCGGCCCGAAGCGGGACCGCGCCATCCAGGAGGTCCGCAACCTGGGAGAGGTCCACCTGTCGCGCGGCCCCTTTGCCGTGGTTGCCGGGGCCTCCCTTGTGCACCGCCTGGCCGATATGGCCGCCCTGTGGGCTTCGGTGTGGGCGGTAACCGGCGAGATTCCGTGGCTGCGTGCCGGCGCCGATCACACCACCCTGGCGGGCGTCGCACTGGCCTTCCTGGCGGCGAAGCTGGCTGGCTCCGCGCAGGTCACCCCGGGTGGCGTGGGTACGGTGGAGGCCGCGCTCATCGCCCCGCTGGTGGCGACGGGCCTCACCGCGGTGCATGCCACCTCCGCGGCCATCATCTACCGGCTTATTTCCTTTGCGCTGATCACTATCATTGGATGGGTCATCTACTTCGCCCACTACGCCCGCGATGGTTTCTCTTACGCGGCGTTGAACCGGAAGGAATCCTAAATGCGCGTTGCCCCGCTTATCGACGTCATCTCGCTCGTCCTCTTCGCCATCCTCGCCCGCCTGGCGCACGGCGGCCTGAGCTTTAGCTCGTGGGTTGATGCCTTCTGGCCGTGGACCGTGGGCGCGCTCGTGGGCTGGGTCATCATCATGGCAGCGAAGCTGAGCGGCCTGTGGCGGGAGGGCGTCGTCGTGTGGCTGAGTGCCATTATTGGCGGCATGGCTCTGTGGATGCTGGTCAATGGCCGGCTGCCGCACTGGTCCTTCCTCATCGTGGCCACCGTGATGTCGGCGCTGTTCTTCTTTGGCTGGCGAGCCATCGCGGCCTTTGCGTCCCGCTCGCGTGCCTAGAACTTCACCAAGTTTTCCATGGCCTGCTACCTGTCGGCCTCACACACCTGGATCCAGCCTTGTGCGGCCTTGCGAGTGGCTGTTTGAGCTGGGTTTTTAGCGCTCCGGTTGCGGGGGTGTGCGGCCCGGTTTAGTGTGTGGGGCATGAAGTTGGGGGACTTACTCGGGGTACTCGCTCGCGGCATGCACGTCGTTTCTTTGTGCGCGGGCCACACACGCGATGACATGCTCGCGCTGGGTGCGACGCCGCGCGTAGCGCGGCAGCTCGAAGGCCTGCACCGGATCTATTTCGGGCAGACCGCCTACAGCGCCAAGCAGCGCCGCGCGCGTAAAACTGAACACGCACTGGATACGCTGGTGCAGATTGAGCGCCATGTCGCGCGAGTCAAGGACTCGCGCAAGGCGTGGGACCTGCGCGTGGAGCTGTGCGAGACTCCGGCGGGTGAGATCGCGGGCGTGGCGAAGCGGCGCCTCGCGGAGCTCAGGCCTGAGCCCAGCCCCGGAGTGCGGGTGCTGCGCCGAAAAGGCGGCATGCACAGCCTCATCATCACGGATCGCCCGCGGGCTATTGCGAATCTGGTGGGCACGCTCAAGGCCACCTCCGCGGACCTGCTGAAGGCGGTCCACGAAGTCTTTGCAGGAGGCGGCGCGCCCACACCTGTCCTGCATGCGCACGTTCTTGTGCGCCTAGATCAGCTCGACACGATCGTGCGCGGTGAGGGTGACGACATCATTCTGCAGGCAACCGACGGCGGCACCATGACCGGCGCAGAGTTTATCCGCACGCAGTTTGCCGAGCGCGGCTTCGTCTCGCTCTTCCACCCCGTCGAAGGACCCGTCAATCTCTATTACGGCAGCCGCTTCGCCAACGACAAACAGCGCCTCCTGCTCAGCGCGGAGCATCCGACGTGCGCCTGGCTCGGGTGCAATAAACCGGCCGCGGAATGCCAGATGCACCACATCAGACGGTGGCAAGATGGCGGGCCAACCAACATCAACAACCTCGTCCCGCTGTGTAAGTACCACAACGCGATCAATGATGATGACCCCGCCCGACCCACCTATCGCGGGCACATCGACCGCATCGAGGGGCGGATGGCGTGGCTGCCACCCGGCGGTGGGCCACCAGTACTGATACCCAGCCCCGTCTGGGCTGACCTGCGGTAGGAATTCCCGCACTCCCTGAGTCGCACCGCGGCCTTGGGGCTCTTCGGCGATCCCGCATTCAGAGTTTTAGCGCACCGCGCCTTCTCAAGGCGCGTTGACTCCCTCGGCCACGCAAGCCAGGGCATGAAGAAACCCTCCCCGCTTTTGAGCCGCTCACGTTGGACTGAGCAATCAGTCCAGTGGGGAGCCGCACGTGTGGCGGAGAGGGGTGCGCGCGAACGCTACTTCGAGCTCAGGGACGAGCCAGAAATGGTCACGCCGACGCGGTTGAGCAGCATGATAACGAGGTTGATAACGTCGCCGCTGAGGTCAAGAACGCTAGACAGCATTGAAGTGCTCCTTTGATTGAATTCCTAGTCCTTAAACTTATCGGATAGAACGGGCCCGCACGTTACGCCGAGACACAAAATTCAGCGCGATCCGCAGGCCTTCTTCAGCTTCTATCCTGACTCAGACGACGCTAGAGCGGGGAGATGGTGTGCTTCTTGGGCAGGTCCTTCTCCTGCTTATCGGCAAGCTGGCGCAGCGCGCGGCGCAGGGCCAAGCGCGACTCAGAAGGCTTAATCATGCCGTCGAGGTAGCCACGCTCCGCAGCGACATAGGGCGCGGTCATGGTCTCGTCGTAGAAGTCCATGAACATCTTCTTCGTCATGGCGCGCTGCTCCGGGGTCTCAGCGGCCTCGAGCTGCTTGCCCGCAATCATGACCACGGCGGCGGCCGAACCCATCACGGCAATCTGGGCCGTCGGCCACGCCAGGTTGATATCACCGGTCAGGTTCTTCGAGCCCATCACGGCATACGCGCCACCATAAGCCTTGCGCACAATCAGCGAGACCTTCGGCACGGTAGCCTCCACCACAGCAAAAGCGAACTTCGCACCGCGGTGAATCAGACCGGCCTTCTCCTGGTCCACGCCCGGCAGGTAGCCCGGCGTATCCACCACGAAGACCAGCGGGATGTTGTAGGCATCGCAGATACGGATAAAGCGCGCGCCCTTATCGGCGGCATCCGCATCGATACAGCCCGCCGAATGCATCGGGTTATTCGCCACAAAACCCACGGCCTTGCCGTCAATACGCCCAAAGGCAGTGATGACGTTGGGGGCGTAGTTCTCCTGGATTTCGATGAGATCGTCGTCGTCGCCAAGCTGCGTCAGCAGGTCCATCATGTCGTAGCCGGCATTCGTGTCATCCGGCATGAAGGAATCCAGCTCAGTGTCTTCAGCCACCTCGTCATCAGTAGGCGCATCGAAAACCGGGGACTCGTCGAAGCAGGTCAGCGGCAGGTGATCCAGCAAATCGCGCACCAAGTCAAAGGCCTCATCCTCCGAGGGCACCACAACAGACACGTTGCCGTTGAGCTCCTGCTGGCGCGCAGAGCCGAGGTCATGGGAAGAGATCTCCTCGCCTGTGACTTCCTTGATCACGTTCGGACCCGTCACGTACATCTCCGCCTCACCATCGACGGCGATGATGAAGTCCGTGGTCACCGGCGCATACACCGCGCCACCGGCGGACTTGCCCATCATGATGGAAATCTGCGGGCTGCGGCCGGACAGCGGCAGCTGGCGGCGGGCAATCTCGGAGTACATGGCCAAAGACGTCACCGCGTCCTGAATGCGCGCACCGCCGGAATCCTGAATACCGATAACTGGGCAACCAATCTTGATGGCCAGGTCCATGATGTCGGTGACCTTCTTGCCAAAGGTCACGCCCACGGAACCGCCATAGACGGTCTTATCGTGTGCGTAGATGCACACCGGGCGGCCGTTGATGCGGCCGTGACCGGTGACCACGCCGTCGGAGTAAATCGCATCCGGGTCGCCGGGGGTCTTGCCCAGGGCACCCGTTTCGACGAAAGAGCCTTCGTCGAGAAGCGCGGCGATGCGTTGGCGCGGAGTCGAGCGCCCTGCCTCGTCGCGACGCGCCCGGGAGCGTTCACTGCCGGGGTCCTGGGCGCGCTCGAGGCGCTCGCGTAGGTCCGCCAGCTTGTCAGCGGTGCTAGTCACTTCCGAATCTTCTCCTCGATCCATTCCTCCATATGCTTGCCCACGATACCGATTGCCGGCTCGTCGGGAACCGCCAGGTGGTCCCCCGGCAGCTGCACAATCTCCAGATCCTTCACGATAACGCCCCAGCCACCGTCCGGGTTAACTTCGGCGTAGGCCGGCTCGAGCTCGATGGCGCCGTCATGCATGCGCTCGGAGCGGAAGAGGATGACGGGCACGCTTACCGACGCCCACCTTCCCATATCCAGCGAGCCCAGAATCTGGTTGTCTACGAAGGACGCGCGCTGGTGCTCCAGCACACCCGCGGACAGCCCGTGCTCGGAGGCGTCGGTGGAGCTGAGGAATTCCGCGAGCATGGCCATGAGCGCATCCTCGCCCACGGTTTCCAGCATCTCGTAGGGCGGCTCGAAGTCGAGGCCGTAAGTCTTCTTGGCGAAGGCGGCATAGCGGCCCCAACGAGCCTTGGTTTCCTCCAACGTCTTCGGGGCCGGATGCGCCGGCTGGGTGGTATCCAGCAGCGCGATGAAGGCTACCTCGGCGGAGTCCTCACCGCGGGCGGCGCGCTCCTGCAGCTGGTAGGCCACCTCATAGGCCAACGCACCGCCGAAGGACCAGCCGCCAAGCACGACCTTGCGCCCGCGCGCGTAGTGCAGGATGTCCTCGATATAGGCGGCGGCGCGATCCTCCAAGTTGCCCTCGATGCGCTCCACGCCGTAGACGGCGACGTCGGCAGGCAAGCGGCGGGTCAGCGGCTGGTAGACCACGGTGGTGCCGCCGGCCGGGTGGAACATGAAGACGGCCGGACCATCGGCCTCGCGCAGCACGCGGATATTGCCTTCGACCTCGGTCTCCAGGCCCTCGCGGACCAGATCCGCCAGGTTCTCCAGGGCCTCGGCCTCCTGAACCTGCTGCGCGGTGACCTCGATGCCGGCGCGCTCGGTGAGGCGCTCGGCAATCTTTGCGGCGACCTCATCGCTGACCTGCGGCAGCGCGGAGGTCACTCCGGCCGCGGCCTTACCCGTGAAGGTGGCCCAGGTGCCGAAGACCATGCGCTCGGAGGCATCGCGCGGCGCCACGCCCACGCCTTCGCCGCCCTTCGCGCTCACATCAGACGAGTCTTCAGTGGAGTTGCCTTCCGTGGTGAGCGTGGAAGGTGCCTCGGCGCTTGCGGCATCGGCGGCCGCGTCGGACGGCGCCTGCGCGGAAGCACCGGGCTGTTCGGACACGGCTTCCTCGACCATGGTGATGACGTCGGCGAGGGAGGCGTCGCGAAGCGCCTGCACCTGCAGCGGCGGAATCTGGAAGTCATTCTCCACGCGGTTCTTGATGCGCATGCCCATGAGCGAATCCAGACCCAGGTCAATAAGCGGCAGCTCGCGCGGGAGATCGGAGACGTCGTAGCCCATGGACTCCGACACGATGAGCGCCAAGCGCTCCTCCACGCTCTCCTTCTCCGGGTCCCAGCGCACGGCATCGGCGCCCACATCGGGGTCAGCGAACTGCGGCGCAGTCACCGCCTGCGGCAGGCTCGGCTCCGGGGCCGCAGCGGGTTCGGCAAGGTTGAGCGTCGACGCAAAACCTTCCGCGATGAGCTTGGTCGTCGCACCATCCACGTAGTGCACCGCCAACGACAGCCCGCCCAGCGTGCGGCGAACAATCGTGGTGACCTCGCCCTTCGCGGGCAGGTCGAGGTGCTCCTCGCTCGCCGCGATGTGGGCGCCCGGGGTCACGGCCTCGGCGGCAGCCTCCAGGATGGCCAGCGCGCTCGGCGCCTGGTCGGCGTTCGTGGAGAACGCCACCGCGCCCTCCGGCAGTGTCACGCGCGCTCCCGGCAGGCCGGATACACCCGACGAGGGACGAGCGTTGGTCCAGAAACGCTGGCGGCGGAAGCGGGTATGCGGGGCGGCGACAAGCGCGCCGGAGCCGAAGACCTTGGTGTAGTCCACCGGAGTACCCGTGACGTAGAGCTTGCCCAACAGGTCCAGCAGCGACTCGGTGGGATCCACCTTGCGCTTCAGGCTGTAAAGCAGCTGCGCATCCGCCTTGCCCGCGGCAAAGGCGGTGGACATCAGGCCCATGAGCGCAATCGGGTTCGGGGAGATCTCCACGATCTGCGTGTGCCCAGCCGCAAACGCCGCCTCCGTCGCGTCCTGCAGGTAGACGGGCTTGCGGGTCATGCGGATCCAGTAATCCTCATCGTGCAACACCGCACCCGGACGGTAGACCTTGCCGCGGTCGACAGAGGAGAAGAGCGTCGTATGCAGCGGAGCAGCTTCCATGCCGGCGATTTCCGCATAGAGTTCACCCAACAGCGGATCCACAGCGGAGGTGTGGCCGGCTCCCTTCACGTTGAGCGCGCGGGCGAACTTGCCCTCGCCGTCGAGTTTCTCCACCAGCGCGAGGACCTCCTCGCGCGGACCGCCCACGGTGGTCATGCCCGGGCCAGTGTAGACGGCGGGCTCGATAGAGCCTGGCAGGGCGTCGATCTCCTCGGCGGAGAGCTCGACGACGGCCATGGCACCCTGTTGGTCCTCCGGCAGCGAAGCCTCGCCCTCACCCATGAGGCGCGCGCGGTGGCAGGCGATGAGCATGGCGTCGGCCGCCGTGATGCCGCCCGCGGCGTAGGCCGCGCCGATCTCACCCATGGACATGCCGATAACGCCGGTTGGGCGCACGCCGAAGGTGGCCAGCAGGTCCGTCAGCGCGATCTGGATGGCGGTGATGGCCACCTGCGCAGTTTCGGTGTTATAGGTCTGCTCGTCATCACGCACCAACTCCAGGATGGACCAGCCGGATTCGCGCTGCACGATGGCGTCGAGCTCCTCCAAGCGCGCGAGGAACTGCGGCGAAAGGGCAATCATGTCCTTGGCCATCTTGCGGTGCTGGGAGCCGAAACCGGAGTACATGAACACCGGGCCGTGCACCGTCGGGGAATCCGCCGCGGCGATGCCGACGGAGACGGTCCCCTCGGACACCTGACGCAGGCGCTTGACTGCTTCTTCGCTTGACGACGCCGTTACTACCGCACGCGAACGCCCATGGTTACGGCGCGCGAGGGTGCGGGCCAGGGAGAGCAGGTTCGGGTTCTCAGCTTCGATGTAGTCCGCTAAGTCGGCTGCGGCTGCGGCGCGGCGCGAGGGCAGCAGGCCGGAAACGGGCAGGGCCACCGGGTGGCCTTCGCCGATGGCGACCTGCGGGGCGTCCTGGTGGGTCAGCCCGCGGTAGTCGGTCAGCACCACGTGGGCGTTGGTGCCGCCAAAGCCGAAGCCGGAGACACCAGCGATTTTCTGGCCGGAGTACTCGGGCCACTCGCGCGGGTCTTCGACGACTTCGAGGTGCTCGGCGTCGAAGTCGATATAGCGGTTGGGGCCCGCGTAGTTGATGTTTGGCGGGATAACGCCGTGGCGCATGCCCTCGATGACCTTGATGAGGCCCACCACGCCGGCCGCGGACTCGGAGTGGCCGATGTTGGTCTTGGCGGAGCCCAGCAGGGTCGGGTTATACGGTTGGCGGCCCGGGCCCAGCACGCGCCCCAACGCGGTGGCCTCGATGGGGTCACCGAGGATGGTGCCGGTGCCGTGGGCCTCGACGTAGTCGACGTCCTGCGGGCGGATGCCGGCGTCGGCGTAAGCGCGCTCGAGGACGTCGACCTGCGCGTCTGGGTTGGGGGCGGTCAGGCCGTTGGAGTGGCCGTCGGAGTTGACTGCGGAGCCCTTGATGACGGCGTGGATGGTGTCGCCGTCGCGTTCAGCGTCTTCGAGGCGCTTGAGCACGAGCACACCGGCAGCGTCCGCGCGGACGATACCGTCGGCGTCGTCGGAGAAGGCGTGGATGGCGCTGGTGGGCGAGGTGACACCCAGTTCGCTGAAGCCGATGGAGGCGTGCGGCGAGGCCAGGATGTTCACGCCGCCGGCGAGAGCCGTATCAGCTGCGCCCACGCGCAGGTCCTTGACCGCCTGGTTGACCGCCACGAGGGAAGCCGAGCAGGCGGTGTCCACGTTGAGGGAAGGCCCGCGCAGATCGAAGGCATAGGACAGGCGGTTGGCCACGATCGCCGAGGACGTACCCATCATGGCATAAGGGTGCATCTCGGCGGGGTCGGCGG
>NZ_KV818353.1:104130-121288 GCF_001814885.1 Corynebacterium sp. HMSC068G04
CGGCGGTAATCAGCATGCCGTAGTCATTGTTGGTGGAGCCCATGTAGACACCGGTGGCGGTGCCGCGCAGCTGGTTGGCGGGCAGGCCGGCGTCTTCGAGGGCCTCCCACGCCACCTCCAGGAGAATGCGCTGCTGCGGGTCCATGTTGGCCGCCTCCAGCGGGGAGAGGCCGAAGAACTCGGCGTCGAAGGAAGCGATGTCCTCGATGTAGCCGCCGTCGGTGTTCTGCTGCTCCATCTTCTCGCTGGTAATCGGGTCAGAGGAGTACTCCGACCAGCGGCCGACGGGCAGCGGGCCGGTGCCGGCGCGGCCCTCGACGAGCATGTTCCAGAACTCGTCGACATTCTTGGCACCCGGGAAGCGGCCGGCATAACCGATGACGGCGATGTCCCCGCCCGCGATGGCAGCCGAGCGTGGTGCCGCCGCTCCCGGCGCGCTGTCTGCCGGGGCGCCGGCGACGCCGTTGACGAGGCGCTCGGCCAGCTGCGCGATGGTGGGGTACTCGTAGGCCACGGTGGGCTCGAGCTTAATACCGAGGAGGTTTTCTAATTCGCCGGAGAGGACGACTGCGTCACGCGAGGACAGCCCGAAATTCTCCAGTGGCTTGGTGTCCGTGATTTCCTCTGCCGACAGGCCGGTGGTCTGCGCAACCCAGGTGCGCAGCCAGCCACGAAGCTCTTCAACGGTCATAAATCTCTAGCTTTCTTACGCGGACTAAAATTTTCTATCTATGCGGTCGATTTTGCGCAGCACAAAAGCGCGCACATCGATGCGTCTATAGGGGTTATCGGACGATTATCTCACTTTGTTAACTTGGGTTTCATAACCGACATACCCACAGGCAGCGGCAACCCCCGCCCCCACGGCTCACGCGGGGAACGGGGGTTGGAGGGTGCGGCGCCTTTAAGAGGCGAGGTAGCTCTTCTTGGCCACGCGGCGGGCAATCTTGCCCGAAGAGGTGCGCTTGATTTCGTTAGCGCTGAACCACTGGATGACGGCCGGGGTCACGCCGTGGTTCGCGGAGACCGCGGAGCGGATGACCTCGGATGCAGCGGCGTCATCGGCCGGGTTGGCGTCGTCGGCGCGCTCGATGAGCAGCACGAGCTCCTCGGTGCTGCCGCCTTCCACGGAGAAGGCCGCGATGGAGTCCGCGCGCACGTGGTCCGAGGCCTCCTGCACGGTGCCTTCAATGTCCTGCGGGTAGTGGTTGCGGCCAGCCACCACGATGAGGTCCTTGAGACGACCGGTGATGTACACCTGGTTATCCACGATGGCCGCCAGGTCACCGGTGGCCAGCCAGTTGTTGTCCTCCGGCGCGTTCGGCACGCGGGTGCCCTCCGCCAAACGCTCGCCGAGCGTGTTGTGGAAGGTAGAGGCAGTTTCTTCCGCGCGGTCCAAGTAGCCGGCGGCACGGTTCTCTCCATGCAGCCAGATCTCGCCCACACGGCCATCCGGCAGCTCGACCTTGGTCTCCGGGTCCACGATGGTCAGGTGCTGGGCCACGACGCTCTGACCACAGGAGGCGTAGGCCACGGAGTCCGCGGACTTCTCCACGATGACTGCTTCGCCCTCGGCCAGACGCTCGCGGTCGAAGTGGGAAATGATCGGGCGCTCCAGAGTCTGCGGGGTGGTGACGATCAGCGAGGCCTCCGCCATGCCGTAGGAGGGGCGCAGGGTCTCACGGCGCAGGCCGTACTCCTCCTTGCCAAAGACCTCCCAGAAGGAATTCACCGCGGACTCCGTGACCGGCTCCGAGCCGATCACGATGCCATCGACGTTGCTGAAGTCCAGCGTCTCCCCCGCCGCCGGAGCACCGTAGCGCGCGGCAAGCTCGAGGGCGAAGTTGGGAACCACGGCGTAGGTTCCCTGCAGCTGCTCATCGATGGGCTGACGCTTGAGCTGGTCAATCCAGCGCTTAGGTTGCTGGACGAAGTCACGCGGCGTCATGATCTCCAGGTTGACGCCCAGGATGGTCACGAAAACCGCCAGGATGATGCCCATGTCGTGGTGCATCGGCAGCCAAGAAACCACGCGGGCCGGCAGCTTAATCTGTACCGCGGTGAAGATCTGCAGCACGTTGGTCATGATGTTGCGGTTGGTCAGCAGCACGCCGGCCGGGGTGCGGGTGGAACCGGAGGTGTACTGCAGGAAGGCCGGCTGATCCAGCGGCGCGGTCTGTAGCGCGGCAAGCGCGGCCTTGCCTTCCTCCGTCTCCAGCGGGTTGACCCAGCTCTGTGCCAGCGAATCCGGCAGGGAGTCGATGGAGATGATGCGCGGGCGCTCGGCTGCTGGGCGGTCCGAGAAGTACGCGCGGTTGGCGGCAGCGGACGTGTTGTTGGTCAGCACGATCGACGGGTTGGCATCGCCGAAGACCGCCCGCAGGTGATCGGTGTGGCCGGGCTCGTTCGGATCATAGAGCGGGATCGGGGTCATACCGGCGTACATCGCGCCCAGGAAGCCGAAGATGTACTCGGGGGAGTTGCCCGCCAGGATGGCCACGCGATCCCCCATCTTGCCCACCTGCTGCAGGCGCGCTGCTACCGCCTTGATGCGGGTATTGACCTGGGAGCGGGTGATATCGCGCGGGGTGCCCTCCGGATTATCGGTATAGACCCACTGGCGCATGACCGGGCGATCCGGGATTCCCGCCTGCTGCTCCGCGGCATAGACGTGTTCGGCGAGCCCCGCCAACGTGAGGTGAGGCGGCAGGGCGATGTTGCCCTTGTCGTCGAAGAACTGGCCGATCAAGGCTTTCAGGTCCATGTGGGAAAGCTCCTTCGTAGGGTAGAGAGGGGCGCGCACCCCTGCTTCACGTACTTTTGACATTGAAAATATCAGAAGGAGTGTGCCGAACGTTACATGGCGCGCGGGCGGGACGTCGTCAAGCGCTACTGCGCGTCGATGGTGTCCTTAGCCCACTGCGTGACCCACTGGTTGGTGGTGACCCCTTCGATAACGTCCGGATTGTAGGCATACAGTGCATGAACGCCGTTGGCGTCGATGAGGTCACGCGCTCGTTCGAGCCCGTTGCTCACGTCCAGGGGCGCATCACAAATAGAGTCATTCGGCGCACAGATTTGGAAAGTGCGGTCCGCCAACTCCCCAAAGCCATTGGCGCGCGCACCGCGCATGGTGGCGCCCGGGACGATGCCCTGAATCAAGGTCGACACCGGCTGCAGGGCAATCTCCGCGCCCACGCCGCCGACGTGCGCGCCCGGGTTAATGCCCACGCCGTCCTGGCGCCGGCCGTCCGCAATGAGGGCCACACCCGCCACGCTCTCCGCGGGGATGGGTCCATTGCCGCCGCCGATGCGGTCCGCCACATCACCCGCGATGACCGCTCCCTGCGAAAATCCGCTCAGGATGAACTTCGTGTCCGGGCAGGTCTCGTGCATGTAGGTCAGCTCGCCCTCGAGGCGCGAGGTGCCTTCGTTGCGGGAATCGTCGTAGCTCATCTCGTGCTGCGCGTTGATGTTCTTAAACTGCGCGGTGTACGGCAGCGTCCACACCTTAACGTCCTCGGGGACGTAGGCCTCCTTCAGGGGATTCGTGATCGAGAGCATGAAGGAGTTCGGGTTCGCGCCCGGGTTGATCGGATCATCGTCCGCGGCGGATTCCCACGTTCCCGGCGCGGAGATGAATTCCACGCGCGGGCACCAGTCCGGCTGCTCGGGGGCCGTGTTGTCCTCCTCCTGGGAAGGGGCAGGCTCCGCAAGGTTTCCTTGTTCCCCTTCCTCACGGGTGTTGAGGAAGTGAACCGCTCCCCCGCCAATCAGGGCGAGGAGGACGACCACGGCAAGGACGGTCAGAGTGTTACGCATGGTTTTACGCATGAAGAAATTTCTACCTTGGGAAGGTGCGGGATTGACTGGAAAATCCCTGCCACATTACTGAGCGCAGAGCGCGCGGCCCTGCTCGGTGATGAGCTGGACGAGTTCTTCGTGGCCGAGTTCGCTGCGACCCTGCTCGATGAGCTGCCCAGCCACCGCGGGCACGGTGACGGTATCGCCCTGGCAGGAGGCTTGTGCTGCGCCCACCAGCTGGTCTTCTACGCCGTCGACGTTCACGCCCTTCTCAGCCACTGCGGCCAGGAAGTCCTGGTCCGGGCCTTGTTCAGGCGCGGGCGCGGGAATTTCGGAGATCTCGCGCGCGCCGCGGTCCTCCGGCTCGTCGCCTTGCGCTCGCTCACTCTGCTCGGAGGGCGACGCCGACGCTGAGCTGGACGACGCCTTGCTTGACGACGATTCACCGCTCGCCCCCGAGGAGCGCTCCAGCGGCGCCACCGATGTTTCGGTGGCCTCACCTTCCTCGACGGTGGCGGAACCGCAGCCGGTCAACAGCGCACCGGCGGCCAGCAACACGGCCGCGCCGGCTGTCGCAGCGGGACGGGCGGAGAAAAATCGCATAGCCGTCCCTACTTCTTATCCGCCTGAACCTGGCCCATGACCTTGCGGATAACACCGTGCTGGAAGGTCTGGGTCAGCCCGCCGGCCGGGATCGTCGCATAATCCTCGGTGGGCCAGCCGAACTCGCCCTGCTCGTAGCCGTGCTTTCCCCACTCATCGAAGATCTCTCCCTTGAGGATGTAGTGCGCGCCGGAGTCCATGGACCAGTAGATGTTGCCGTGCTCGAACTCCTGGAAGAAGCCGCCGTTGACGGCCTTCTCCTCACCCACCGGGAAGCCCAGCTCGGAGTCAGCAGCCTTCAGCTCCTTGTACTTCGCGCCGATAGCACCGTGCACGATGTGGAAGGAACCGTCTGGATTGCGGGTCAGTACGCCGTCCTCGAACTCCTGGACCTCGCCGTCGCCGACCTTGCGCGGCTCGGCTACCGGGTACTTGAGGTCGCCGCCCTCGAAGCCGTTCTTGCCCCAGGCGTCGAAGAAGTCCTTCGAGATAGGCCAGGCGCCGGTCTCCGGGGTCCAGTAGATGGAGCCATGCTCGAAGTGGACGTAGCGTCCGCGACCGTCGGGGGTCTTCTCCTCACCGGTCTTCGGGAAACCCAACCAGGAGGTCGGGCCACCGAGCTCGGAGTAGCGTGCGCCGATGCGGCCGATAACGGCGTGCGCACCAGTCTCCGGGGACCAGTAGGCAGTACCGGCCTGGAAGTCCTGGGCCTTGCCGCGCTCGGCGACGTCATACTCGTTGTTCACGCAGGAGCCGATGATGCCGGACTTGGTGGCCTCAGCGATGGCCCCAACCGGGGTGCAGTCCGCGCCACGGTCGCTCTTGTCCAAGCCGAGAGAATCGGCGATGTAGGGCCATGCCTCGGTCATCTCGAACTGCCAGTATTCCCAGCTGTGAACGCCGGTCGGGCGGAACTTCACGACCGGCTCGACGCCGACGCGCTTGGCGTAGTCAACGAAGGTCTGGGTGGACATGCGCGAGATTGCTTCTAGGCCCACGCCGGCCATGTTGGCCTGGCCCTTCGCCACGGAGCCGATTTGGCCGTAGTCGTCCTTGCCGTTGCCGGCGGAGACGTAGACCTTCATGTCCTTGAGGTTTTCAATACCCAGCTTCGGATCGTGATCGATCCAATCCTGGGAGTAGAGATCGCCCCACATGTTGGTGGAGGTGAATCCGCCGGCATCGGCCTGCGCGGCGGTAATGGCCTCCGGCATACCGGTGGTGGTGGTGTCGAGGTAACCCGAGAAAGAGCCAACATACTTGAAGGCCCAGGGGTTGCGCTCGGCCAGGTTCATGGCGGCGGTACCACCCATGGAGATACCGGTCACGGCGCGCTTGCCGTTGGAGCGGTAGCCCTTCTCCAGGATCGGGATGAGCTCCTTCATCAGGAAGGTCTCCCACATGTAGTGGGTGCCGTTGTCTTCCTTCTGCCAGTCGGAGTAGAAAGAGGACTCGCCGCCCACCGGCATGATGAGGTTGACGTTGCGGTCGGCGTACTGGGACAGGATGTTGGTCTCGATGGTCCAACCGGACTCATCGTCACGCGCGCGCAGGCCGTCGAGTGCCCAGACCTCCGGGAAGGTCTTGTCCGGGCTGGAGTACCAATCGCGCGCGAGCTGAATCTGCACGACCTGCTCCTTGTCCGGCATCGCAGCGGACTTAATGTAGACCTTGAGGTGGCGGTTGGTCAGATATTCCACGCGAGAGACGGACACGCCCTCCGGCAGGCCCTCGATCTTCGGGTACTCCGTCTCCACCGGAGTACGCTGCGGTGGGTTGGACGGGGCGAAAGAATCGGAGAAGTTAGAGCTTCCCAGCAGGTCGGTAATGCCCTCGCTCGAGGAGCTTGAGGACTGCGCGTTTGCGATAGGCAGCAACGCAAAGCCCACTGCCACGGCGGTGGGCAGCGCAGCGATGGTCAGGCCCTTGCGGGCTGCGGACGGGGAACGCAGGCCGGAATCCTTAGCGGACCGGCGAGGCTGAGATGACGCAGTGTTCGGCATTGAAGAGTCCTTTTAAGGGGTATATCGAGATAAGGGCACGCGGTGCCGCGAGCGAGCTCCGCAGGTTCCCCTCCTGCGGAACTCGCCGCCGCACGCGTGGTGAGCGGTCTAGTGTGTTCTCAAGTTTAAGTTTAACTTGAGACTTTCGGTAGGGGGACACGCCCAGCGGCGGGATGAAAAAGCCGCCACGCCCAAGGGCACGGCGGCTAGCTAGTTACCAGGCGTTCATAACGTTGAGCACCTGCGGCTTGGAGCGTTCCAGCTGGTAACCGAACTGCTCCCAGTTGTGCAGGCCCTGGGCCGGGTAATCCGTCTGCAGGCGAACACCCATCGCCCGAGCCTTGAGCTCCCACAGGCGGGTGGTGCCGTTGGCGAAGGCTTCCAACGCCATGCCCGACGCGATGTGCTGCGGCAAGTAGCGTTGTTGATCCAGCGGCCCCGGAACACCGGAAGCGGCGGACACGTAAACATCCGTTCCGTTTGCAGCCAGATCCGGGATCAGGTTGAAGGGGTCATTGCTGAAGCGCTTCGGGTTGATGACGGAGCCGTACATGGCGTTGATGTTGAAGCCGCCGGCGTCGAGAAGCGCCAGGCGCATAAAGGTCTGAGCTCCCGGCAACGTCGTGGTGAGGTAGCCAGAGTAGGACAGCGCCTGGCGGAACTGCTCCGGGTGCTTGCCGGCGAGGGTGATCGCCGCGGTAGCGCCCATGGACAGGCCAGCAATGGAGTTATTGTTGCGGGCCACGCCGAAGTTGCCCTCAAGGTAAGCCGGCAACTCCTGCGTCAGGAAGGTCTCCCACTGGTAGTTGACCGGCTTGACCAGGTCATAGGTAGCCGGACCATTCCAGTCCGCATAGAAGGAGCCAGCGCCGCCCACCGGCATCACCAGGGTGATGTTGTGGTCCACGTAGGTGCGCGCGGCGTTGACGTCATGGATCCACGCGTTGGTGGAATCGGTCGCGCGCAGACCATCGAGCAGGTAGAGGCCCGCGTTGCCGCCGTTCTTGGCAGGCTGGATCTGCACCGGGATGTTTCGGCCCATCGCCTGGGACCACACATCGCAGCGCTGCACCCAGAAGCCAACGCGATCCCACTCGCAGGTGCCGGTGGCGTCCGCGCGCAGCCAGTCACGGTGAGCTGCGGATGCTTCTTGGGTGCCGGCGGTCACGACCAGGCCCAAGGCCACGGCGATAGCGGCCACCACTGAGAGGACCCGAGTCCGCAGGCCAGAGCTTAGTGAACTCATGTTTCTCCTTAACATTTTTACTGCCATTACTACATCGCCAACACGCCAGCGATAGTTACGGATCAATAACGAGAATCTTTTGTAGCGTAACGCACCCTGGCAATTTTTGCCTCCCCGTGGGGGTATTTGCCAGCCCGCCCCAAGCTAGTGGGCAGGGTAATCGGCCGGATCGGCAGAAAACATGAGGGTGCGCCCCGTGGTCAAAGAGAAGGCCAAATTCGCGCGGAAGCGCTCCCACGTCAGGGGCTCGCTGTAGGAAGCAACAAGCTCCTGCACCTCTGGCGTCGCCAGCGCCGCCCGCGCCTGCCGAGTCTTGTCCTTGTCATACCACGGCGGGAGGTACTCAATGTCCGCGCCGGTCAGCGCCGCCTGCCACTCCAGTTCGAGGTGCTTGTCGTGGCCCACGCGTCCGCCTTCCTCGCGGGGCATCCGTGCGGCCAGCGGCGTGGCCAGACCAATGGTGTCGAGCACCCGCACGTTGAGCGGCGCGTTCATTGAGGTCATTCCCAGGTTGACCAGGTAGACCGTCGGCGGCTCCTCCGCGCCCGGCTCGCGCGGGACGGTGAGCCAATTGAGCTGGTCCTTCTCCTTGTCCTCTACGTAGATGACACCCAGCGCATCGCCGTGCGCCAACTTTTCGGTGGCTTCCCCGTATCCGCGCATGAACTTCATCGTCATGTAGTCCCGTGCCGAACGCGGCGGGTAACCCGCCTCGCGGTTCGTAGCGTAGGTCCAGAAGTCGCGCTCATCCACGATGGACAGCGGCTGCTCGTAGGCCTCCCAGTCCGTCGGGTGCCCGCGCAGCACGACCACCACGGCCCACACCGCGCAGAAGGCCGCCGCGAGCACAGACACCAGGCCTCTCAGCGGCAGCACGAAGACTGGGAGGAGGGCGGCAAACAGCGGCAGCAGCAGCATGCGGCCGTGCATGAAGTCACCGCCGACGCGCAGCACGTACACCACATGCACCACCGCCGCACCGACCAGCAGGTAAGTGACGGTCGTGGAGCTTCGCAGGGCCGCCGGACGCAGGTGGGCGCGGAAGGTCCACAGCGCAGCACCCGCCAGCACGAGAACGGGCAAGTACAGGGCATACGGACCAACGAAGTCACCGACATAGTCCAGGCCGCTGCCCCACGCGCTTGACGACGCCGACTTGGCCACCGCCGTGTGCGGCGTCAACAGGCCGTAATAGCCCATGCGGAAGAATTGGTAACCCGCCGGGATGGGCAGAGCCGCGCCAAGAATGCCGAGCCAGGCTTTCCAATTGCGATGTGCGGCCAAGAGGAGCAGGCCGGCCAGTCCGCCGTAGAGCGCGAATTCCGGGCGCACGAGCCAGGACAATCCCGCCCACAGCGCCAGCCAGTAGGCGCTGGCGTTATCGTGAGACTGCGCCCAGTGCTGGAGCAACGCCCACAGGGCGGCGAGGTAGAAGATGGACAGGCCCCACTCCAAACCGGAGGTGAAGAAATCACGGGCCGGGGGCAGCGCGAGGTAGACCAGCGCGCCCGCGGGCGCCAGTAGCGGTGTGGCGAGTTGGCCCGAGCGGAAGAAGGCCCGGGCTGTGGCCCACGCCCCCAGCGCCATGGCCGCGACCGCCAGAAGCAATCCCAGGTTGACGGCGATGGACTCCAGCGGGGCGTTGGTGACCCAGCGGGCAAGCAGGATGAGGTACTGCCACAGCGTCGAGGTATTGGCCTCCACGCGCTCGCCCGCGTTGAAAACGGGGCCGTTGCCCTCCTCCAGGTTGCGCACGGTGCGCAGGACGATGAGGCCGTCATCGGAAATCCAGCGGCGCGCGAAGCCGCCCCAAAACGAGAAAACTCCGATCACGATGACCGAGGCCAGCGCGCTGAGCGCCGCCGCGGTACGTGATTCGGATTTTCGCATGAGGAGAGAGTCTAGCCCATCATGACCGGCATGATGTACACCGCCATGGCAATACAGGCCAGCCACAGCAGGGCCAGGATCTGCAGGACGCGGTCCTCCAGGGCAATCTCATCCGGGGCACCGCCGTTGCCGCGGTCCACGTCGGCGGCATAGCGCAGGATGGCGATGGTAAACGGCACCATGGACACCTGGTACCACACGCTGGCCGGGCCATCAGACTCGTTGGAAAGCTGGAAACCCCACAGCGAGTAGGACATGACCACGGCGGTGGCGGCCAAAGTCCACACGAAGCGCAGGTAGGTAGGCGTATAGCCCTCCAAGGACTTACGGATCTTGGCGCCCGTGCGCTCCGCCAGAAGGATCTCCGAGTAGCGCTTGCCCGAGGCCATGAACAGCGAACCAAAAGCGGCCACCAACAGGAACCACTGGGAGAGCACGATGCCCGCGGCCACACCACCGGCCATGGTGCGCAGCATGAATCCGGAGGACACCAGGGCAATATCAATCACCGGCATGTGCTTCCATCCGAAGCAATAGCCCAGCTGCAGGCCGATGTAGATGGCCATGACAATGGCGAGCTGCAGGCCCGCGGTGGCCAAGAAGGACAGTCCAATCGAACCGATGATGAGCACCGCGGCCATGGCATAAGCCAAGCTCACCGGAAGCACGCCCGCCGCGATGGGGCGGAAGCGCTTCGTCGGGTGCGCGCGGTCAGCCTCCACGTCGCGGGCATCGTTGATGAGATAGATGGAGGATGCGCCCATGCAGAAGACGATGAAGGCGAGGAGGACGTCGAGAAGCACGCGCGTGTGGAACAGCGAATCCGCGCCCGCGGCCGCAGGGGCGGCGAGAACGAGGACGTTCTTGACCCACTGCTTGGGGCGCAACGCCTTCACCATGCCATCGGCGAGGTTTTTCGGCGGCTTGCGCTTGCGGCCGGTATCGATGCCGGAGGTGTGCGGCTCAGAGTGGAAGACTCTCTGCTCACCGTCGTCGACGCGGTTAGGACGTTCGCTCATGCGGTCTTCCTTTCATAGCGATGGCATGCTTCCGCGGTGGCGGCTCCCAGCAGGGCGCCGATCGCCGTATCGGATGGGTAATGTACCCCGAGCACCATACGCGAGGCCATCATGACCGGCACACCAACGAGCGGTGCCGGGGTTCCCAGAACGTAAGCGGCGCCCACGAGGAACGCGCTTGTCGACGTCGCGTGCGAAGAAGGAAAGGACAGCTTAGAAGGGGTTTTCACGCCGACTTTGACGTAGTCATAGTCCGGGCGCTTGCGCCGCACAATGCGCTTGATCACAACGCTGGCCGCGTGCGCCGTGAAAGCACCCGCACCGACAGCTACCCATTGGCGGCGGCGCGCCGGATTCTGGTAATTCACGGCGGCACCTAAGCCGGAGAGCGCCAGCCAGCCCAGGGCGTGCTCGCCGAAGTGGCTTAAACCCCGCGCGGTGGGCAGAACGCCGGGCGCATCGAAGGCCGCATCCTGGATCTTCTCGAGGACACGGGATTCGGCGACAGAAAGCTTATTGGGCATCGAAGACCTTTCGCCAGGACTCGCGGGAGGTCAGCTCCGGCAGAGCCGCGCGGTACTCGGCGCGCAGGTCGTCGAAGTTATCCTCAATTTCCTTGAGCAGCTCGCGGGTGGACTTCACCAGCTCGAGGGCCAGCTCGCGGTCGCGCTTGCGGAAGGCCACGCCAGTGCCGCCCGCGGTGGAGACGGTGGCGGAATCCACGCGGGAGAGCGTGAACCAGCGGGCCTCCTCCGGGGTGAGATTGAGCTGCGGTGCTTCGTGGTGTGCCGGGTCTTCCTTGGTGACCAGGTGCTTGGCGGACTTGATAAGCCACGGAATTTTCTTGATCTTGCCCAGGCGGCCACCGACATTGCGGGTGGGCACGCCCGGCGCGCCGGTGGGCGCGGGCAGCTGATCCGCCGAATCGATGATGACGGCGTCCGGGAACTCCTTGCGGATTGCGGCGATGCGCGGCAGCGAGGACTCCAGGATGTCGAAGAGCTGGTCCGGTCCGGCCAGGAAGTCCTTCATGGCTTCCAGCTGGATGGCAATGGTGGAGTACTCCATGCACATGGTGTGCTTGAGGGTGGACTTGAAGATGGACTTGGTAATCCCGCGCGCATCGCCCTCGTGGTAGAGGGCCGCCACGATGAGGCGGTTGCGCAGGTGGAAGTAGGCCTGCCAGTCGATGGCATCGTCCTTATCCGCCCACGCCATGTGCCAGATGGCAGCGCCCGGCCAAGTCACCGTGGGGAAGCCGTGGGCGGCGGCGCGCAGGGAGTATTCGGTGTCATCCCACTTGATGAACAGCGGCAGCGGCTGCCCGATGCTTTCCGCCACGACGCGCGGGAAGAGGCACATCCACCAGCCGTTGTATTCCCCGTCGACGCGGCGGTGCAGCGCGCGGGAGTCGTACTTCTTCGGGTCAAGGTGGGACTGCGCGTCACCGATGGCGCGCAGCGGGTACTTGGCAAAGTCGTGGTCATAGACGGCGTGCTCGGCCGCACCCCACATGAAGTCAGCGCGGTTCACACGCTCGCCAGTCGTGCGCAGCTGGGAGCGCTCCTGCAGGTTGAGCATCTGGCCGCCGACGATGAAGGGCTTGGCGGCGTAACGCGCTGCTTGGACCGCACGAAGGATGGAATCCGGCTCGATGGCGATGTCATCATCCATGTAGAGGATGTAGGGCGAGTCGGTATTCTCCAGCGCCTCGAACATGATGCGGGAGTAGCCGCCCGAGCCGCCCAGGTTGCCCTGGCGGAACTCGCGGAAGCGCTCACCGAAGTGCGCCACGGCCTCGTCGTAGCCCGGCTCGTCCGCTGGGTGCTGGTTGCCCTGGTCCGGCATGAGGACGTAGTCGATGATGCCGTCCACCACCGGATCCTCCGCCAGCGCCTGCAGCGCCGCGACGGCGTCGGTGGGGCGGTTGAAGGTCGGAATGCCTACGGCGACGCGCTTCTCCTGCGCCGGGTACTCGCTGCCGTCCGGCAGGAGCTGCGGGTTCGGGGCGTGCGGGGCGCACCAGGCGGCGTCGCTAAGCACGGTGTCTTCAACAGCAGAGGCATCGAACCACAGCAGGCCGCCGTCCTCGAAGTTCTTCAGGGGCAGCTCAAACTCGTGGTGGCCGGTGGTTACCACGTGGTTGGCCACGGCGATGCGCTGGCCGTCCTGCTTGGAACGGTAGAGGGAAATGTTGGCCTCGCCCTCGACGTCCATCGCCAGCACGATGGACTTCAGCTGGGACCAACGGCGCCAGTAGGCGGCCGGGAAGGCGTTGAAGTAGGTCTCGAAGGAGGCCTCCTCGCC
Organism: Corynebacterium sp. HMSC068G04; assembly: GCF_001814885.1. NCBI lineage: Bacteria > Bacillati > Actinomycetota > Actinomycetes > Mycobacteriales > Corynebacteriaceae > Corynebacterium > Corynebacterium sp. HMSC068G04. Next base: position 117,003 of record NZ_KV818353.1, read on the forward strand.
GGCCGGGATGGTCACGGAGGTGCGGCCGCTCCAGCTGAGTCGCTCGCGGTTTTGCTCGGACTCGATGAGGTAGAGCATGCGGACGTCGACCGGCTCGCCACGCTTGGGCAGCAGGATGCGCTGTACGGGTTCGTACGCAGCAGAATTGTTGGCAGTCACGATATCTTCGGTTCTCCACACAGATTTCGACAGTATTCAGAACCCCAGATTAGTGGTTAAGTACTGCTGCGCTGAGTTCCCACGCGGCTGAGGGTTAAGCCGTGACGGCCGCATCCTCCGAGATGGGCTCGATGCCCAGGCGGTTGAGCATGTAGAGCACGCGGGCGCCGAGGTCATCGGCCAGCTCGCGGGTCTCCTCTACGGTTTCTGCCGTGGCAATGTCCCAAATCTTGACGTCCTTGCCGGCCTCATCGCGCGGGACCTCGCGGCCCAGGTACACGATGTAATCCGGGATCGTGACCAGACGCAGGTCCTCGACGTAGCGGTCCGGGTGTTCCGCCATGCCGCGCTCCTGCAGCACGTGGGCCATGTGGGAGTCCGGGTCGTTTTCGGGGTGTGCTACGGCGGCGTCGACAAGCAGGGCGTCGCCGGCGTACTTCTTCGTCAGCGCCACGGCAGCCTGCGCCAGGGCGTGGTCGGCGCCTGCGGAGAAACGCACGTGGATGCGGTGGGTGCCGAAGTGCTCGCGCACCTCACGCTCCACCATCACGGGAACAAATTCATCTAAGGTCGCACCAGCTTCGTGACGCTCAATGGTGGCATCGAGGAAGGAGTCAATCTCCTGCGCGGTGTACTCGTGGCCATAATCTGCGTGTAAATCCTGGCGCAACGTATCGAAACGGCGGGCGTTAGGGGAAGTCATCTCTAAACTCACTTTCTGTTCGCCTATTGTTAACCTACTGTTAACCTTAGGTCATTGTTGGCCAGACCACAAGTTTTATTTTCTTTGCTCTAGTTCCGCACGCTGGCAAAACGTCCCCCATAAACGGCCAAAGGCCCGCCGGGTGTTCCGGCAGGCCTTCTTGGATTGCTCCTTCTTCTTATCGGGAATGCGCGTTGCGCGACTGCGCAGCTTGAGGTGTTCCTCGAGCCGCTCCGGGGACATCTTCCACATGCTGCGGTCCGCACGCTTCTTCTTGCGCTGGGCCATGCCGTCACCTCCTTCCATCGAGGTGTTTCAGCATAGCGCGCCACGCTACGCTGCGGGAACCAACCCGCACGCGTCCTAACCTAGTGGCCGCGCTCCTGCTCCAGGGCCTTGCCCTCGTTCCAGAACGGGGCCAGCTTGTTATCGAACAGGCTCAGCGCGGACGCGATGGCCATATGCATGTCCAGGTACTGGTAGGTGCCCAGGCGGCCGCCGAAGAGAACCTGGTTCTCGCGGGCCTCAGCGGCGGCGAGCTTGCGGTAGGCCTCCAGCTTGGAGCGGTCCTCCGGGGTGTTAATCGGGTAGTACGGCTCATCGCCCTTCTCAGCAAAGCGCGAGTACTCCTTCATAATCACCGTCTTGTCCTTGGGGTACTTATCGGCGCGCTCCGGGTGGAAGTGGCGGAACTCGTGGATGCGGGTGTAGTCCACGTCCGCATCGTTGTAGTTCATCACCGGGGTGCCCTGGAAGTCACCGGTCTCCAGCACCTCCAGGTCGAAGTCCAGCGTGCGCCAGCCCAACTCACCCTCGGCGAAATCGAAGTAGCGGTCCAGCGGGCCGGTGTAGACCACCGGCGCGCTTGGCGACGCCCCCCGCACCTCCTCGCGCACGTCGAACCAGTCGGTGTTGAGTTGGACGTCGATAAGCTCGTGCTCCGCCATCTTCTCCAGCCAGGCCGCGTAGCCGTCGACGGGCAGACCTTCGTAGGTGTCGTTGAAGTAGCGGTTGTTGAAGGTGTAGCGCACCGGAAGGCGCGTGATGTTGCCGGCCGGCAGCTCCTTCGGGTCGGTCTGCCACTGCTTGGCGGTGTAATCGCGGATGAAGGCCTCGTAGAGCGGGCGGCCAATGAGCGCGATGGCCTTCTCCTCCAGGTTCTTGGCCTCATCCACGGCGAACTCGCCGGCCTGCTCCTTGATGAGCTGGCGTGCCTCGTCCGGGGAGTAGTAGCGGCCGAAGAACTGGTTAATCAGACCCAGGCCCATCGGGAACTGGTAGGCCGTGCCGTCATGCATAGCAAAGACGCGGTGCTGGTAGTCGGTGAAATCGGTGAACTGGTTGCAGTACTCCCACACGCGCTTATTCGAGGTATGGAAGAGGTGCGCGCCGTACTTGTGGACCTCGATGCCGGTCTCCGGCTCAGCCTCCGAGTAGGCGTTACCGCCCAGGTGCTCGCGGCGCTCGACGATGAGCACCTTCTTGCCCAGCTGGGAGGCTGCGCGCTCGGCCACGGTGAGGCCAAAGAATCCAGATCCAACAACGATGAGGTCATATGCAGTCATGGGCATCAGCTTAAAGCAGTAACGCGCACAGAACGGCGGGTGACACCCAAGCGAGAAAACTCGCGTGTCACACCTTCTTTCACTCCAACACCTGGCGTAACATTTGTCCCGTTAGTTAACTTTTTGCGCTCCTCTTAACCTCGTGGCGCACACCATCCTAGGGAGTAATAGTGCACCTCAAACGTCGTCTTGTTCCCGCGAAATCGACGTGGTCTACGCCGGTTATCGCCACGGTCACCTCGATCGCTGTGGTCGCTGCCGCAGCCGTGGGCGGCCAAACCCTTATCCACACCCAGGAAGCGGGCAGCGGCCCCATCGAAGTAAGTTCGGCCTCCGAATCCTTCGGGTCCGGCGAAACGGTCGTGGTGGATGACCCGGCCATCGCCGCCCAGGGCGAGGGTGAAGGCCCGCGCGCCGTCAAGCAATTCCACCGCGATGAGACCTTCTCTTCCTTCGCCGTCACGTGGAAGGGTGCGCGCGACGTCGCAGCCTTCGCCCGCGCCAAGCAACCAGACGGGTCTTGGTCCGAGTGGTACGACATGGACTCTATGTCCTACAACAACGATGACCCCAACGCTACGAATGGCACCGAGCTCATCTTCGTGGGCGATACCAACGACGTGCAGGTCTCCATCAACAACGTGGATCTGGTGACTGGCTCGAACCTGGACGAAGAGTTCACCGAGACCCCCGTTGAGGACGCCGCGCTTGACGACGCCTCCTTCAACGTCGGCGACATCGCCCCCGTCGCCGAGACCGAGCCTCTACCGGCCAATAGCGACGTGGAAGGCCTCGAGGCTGTCTTCATGGACGGCAACGCCCAGGAGGGCGAGGCCATTGAGCCGACCGCTGAGACCGACGGTATGCCGCGCGTGGTCTCGCGCGCAGGTTGGGGCGCGGATGAGAGCATCCGCTGCTCGAGTCCCACCTATGACGATGGTGTGGAGGCCATTGCGCTGCACCACACCGCGGGCTCCAATAACTACACCCGCGCGCAGGCGGCCGCGCAGGTGCGCGCCGCGTACAAGTACCATGCGCAGAACCTGGGATGGTGCGATATCGGATACAACGCGCTGGTGGATAAGTACGGCACCATCTACGAGGGCCGCTACGGCGGACTCGATGAAGCCGTGCAGGGCGCCCACATCGGTGGCTTCAACCGGAATACGTGGGGCATTTCCATGATTGGTAACTACGAGACGGCCCAGCCGACGGAGGCCTTGCTGGAGTCCGTCACCGACCTGGCTGGCTGGAAGGGCGCGATTTCCGGTGTTGATCCGACTTCCCGCGTCTCCCTGCCCTCGGAGGGCTTCCGCGGCTCGCGCTACCCGGCTGGTGCCTCTGCCCCGGTCTACGGCCTCTTCGGGCACAGCGACGTTCACTTCACTGCCTGCCCAGGGCGCTACACCATCGCCCAATGGCCGAAGATCCGCCAGGCGGCGCACAAGAAGTACCTCGCCATCAAGTCGGGCGCGTCTGGTTCGACGTCCACGGACTGGGGCAGCGGAAATACCTCTACACCAGACCCCTCTGGCTCTGCGCCGAAAAACAATGCGCCGTCCGCTCCCGCACCGGCCGCACCTGCACAGGAGGCAACGTCCTCGCTGGGCGATACCGAAATCCCGATGAGCACCATCACCGCACTAGTCGGCCTGGCTGGCACGCTCTTCGCCATCATGTATGCCCGCTCGGACCAGCAGATTGACACGGATAAGACGGTCAATGGCCTGCCGGTGGAGCAGATCCCGGGCATCGTGACCAAAGTGTTGTCCCTGAGCAAGAACGAGGGCCTGAAGCAAACGTGGACGACAGTCCTTAATGCCTTCGGCCCAGCGCTGGGTCTGGCTGTTGGTGGTCCG
>NZ_KV818353.1:121388-121848 GCF_001814885.1 Corynebacterium sp. HMSC068G04
ATGAATCCGCCGGCATCATCTACCAGCTCTTCCAGAACGGCGTCGTGCTGAGCTCCGAGGACACCGGTACGCACGCTCTGGTGGGACGCATCGCCAAGGAATGGGCGTCGGGCGACAACTCGGCGACGCTCGGCTTGCCGACGTCCGACGAACTCCCCACCGGCTTCGGCAAGGAAGTCCGCGTGCAGTTCCAGGGCGGTTCCATTGTCTACAACCCGGAGACTGAGCAGATTCAGGTCTTCACGAACTAATCCCAGCCGCACCGTGTGCGCGTGCGGCTCTGTGGGATCGCCGATGTTGCGGGAGCCACCCGGTGGCTTCCGCTTCGGCGTTTGTTTGAGGTTTAGGTATCCGGCGGCGCTGCGTCGAGTACGTCCCCGTTAACCTGCTGCTGCAATGCTGCTTGCGCTGCCTTGTACGCCGGCTGGGACGTAATCGGCTCCGCCCAGGGTGGCACATA
>NZ_KV818354.1:0-1006 GCF_001814885.1 Corynebacterium sp. HMSC068G04
AAGCCGAACGAGCCGGGCAAGCCGAACGAGCCAACCGAGCCGACCACTCCGACTACGCCGACTGACCCGAACGAGCCGAACGAGCCGGGCAAGCCGAACGAGCCGGGCAAGCCGAACGAGCCGGGCAAGCCGAACGAACCTCGTATTCCTGAGCTCGGTGGCCTGTGGCCGCTGCTCATTCCGCTGGTTCTTGTGCCGCCGGTCTTGAGCCACTTCTTCAAGCCGCCGCATGATCCTGCACTGCCGGAGAAGCCTTTCGAGCCTCTGAAGCCACTGGAGCCGAAGGCTCCGGGTGAGGCTCAGCAGCAACCGCAGCGACAGCCGCAGGCACCAGGTGAGGCAGCACAGCCGAGTGCTGTGGAGTCCAACAACAATGCTCAGCCGAGCCAGGGCGACAACACCACTCGCTCTAATGGCACGACCCCGAGCACCAAGGACTCCAAGAAGAGCTCCTCTTCCAGCACCTTGGCGAATACCGGTGCAAATATCCTGTGGCTTCTCGCCGCAGCATGGGCACTGATTGCTGGAGCAGTTCTGCTCCTGCGCCCTGGTCGCCGCAAGGAGTCCTAGTCCGCTAGGAAGCTTCAGGGCCGGGCTAGCCCTGAAGACACGGTTTGCTAAGCCGTGATTGAAACGCCCGAGCAAATGCTCGGGCGTTTCTCTTTGGCTACTTCAATGCGGTGGTCAGATTCCCTCGTTGAGAACCCATGCCGTGTAATGGGGCAGAGGACAGACTGCAGGAATGGGAAACGGCCGACACCGTACTTAGACGTCGTGACGTAGTTGGCCTCACTGAGCCATTGGTTTAACAAGTGGCGCGCGTCGCGCTGTGTAACTGTATTCGCGGCCTTCGTTGCTTCACCTATGACGTCCCGGCCCGTTGAGCATCGTGCAAGTAGGTAGTAGCTTCATGCAAGCTTCCCTTCGCGCTCACTGGGGTGGGTAAGAAGGCTGATTGGGGCTCCACGGTGAGCGCTGTTGCGACCGGCTATTTGGTAGCAGTGTC